>CANNLB010000130.1 GCA_947505565.1 Acidobacteriota bacterium
CAAGACTCTCGTCGACAAGCTCAACGGCATCACCCCGCCGAAGCGCATCGACCTCTCCGCTCGCGTCGTCACCAAAGCCGATCTCGATAAGTCCGAAGTCCAACGCCTCCTCCATCCCGACGTCAACAAATGGGTCAAGCAGTAAACCATCAGGAGCTCGAACGCTTCGGCATCGCGCTCCTCGAAGCCGCCGGCACTCCTACGCTCTTCGCCCGCGAAGTCGCCCGGAATCTCGTCTTCGGCAACCTCCGCGGCGTCGACTCCCACGGCATCCGCCTTCTGCTCTACTACCTCGAGCACATCCGCCACGGCCTCATCGTTCCTACGGCCGTCGGCGAACCCCTCCACGAGTTCGGTGCCATCTGCGCCTACGATGCCGCCTTCGGCCTCGGTGCCGCCACCTCCGCCGAATGCTGCGCCATCGCCAATCGCCTGGCGTCCACTCACGGCGTCGGCGTCGTCACCGCCCGCCGGGCTAACCACTTCGGTGCCGCCGCCTTCTGGGCCCGTCGCATGGCCGACGCGGGTCACATTGGTCTGGCCTTCTGCAACGCCTCCACCATCGTCGCGCCCTGGCAGTCGAAGGAACCGCGCTTCGGCACCAACCCCATCTGCATGGCCGTACCCGGCCCCTATGAAGATAGCTTCCTGCTCGACATGGCCACCACTACCGTCGCCGCCAATCGCATCTTCAAAGCCTTCCAGAACAACGAACCCTCTATCCCCGCCGGCTGGGCCGCCGACAAAGACGGCCGTCCCACCACCGATACGAAGGAAGCCTACAACGGCCTCGTCGCCCCCCTCGGCGGCTACAAAGGAACTGGCCTCGCGGTCATGGTCGAAATCCTTACTTCTGTCCTTTCCGGCGGAGCCATGGGTGCCGAAATCGGCGGCATCCGCTACACCGAAAAGCCCCTCTCCGTCAGCCACTTTTTCCTCGCCATCGACGTCCGCCGCTTTCTCCCCGCCGACGAGTTCGAAGCCCGCATGGCCCGCCTCGTCGCCGAACTTCGCGGCTCCGCTCCTGCCGCTGGCTACGACGAAGTCCTCGTCGCCGGTGACCCCGAAATCCGCATCGAACGCGAACGCCGTGCCCACGGCATCCCCTTCTCCGACGCCGACCTCGCCGCCCTTCACGAAGCCGCTCTGTCGTTCGGCGTCGAGCCGCTACAATTAAACAATGCCCGATGAAAAGCCCCCGTCCTTTGAGGCCGGCCTGACGGAACTCGAAACCGTCGTCAAGGAACTCGAAAACGGCGAACTGCCCCTCGAACAAGCCATCGCCCTTTTTGAAAAGGGAGTAGGCCTCAGCGATCGCTGCCGCCAACAGCTCGAAGAAGCCGAAACCCGCGTCGAGATTCTTCTCAAAAAGAACGGCCAAATCAAAGCCGAACCCTTTGAAGGCAACTGACTGCGCATGGACTTGAAAGCCTATCTGGCCGGCCAGGCCCAACGCTGCGACGCTGCTCTAGAACGCTGGGTACCCAGCGAAAACACCCCGCCCCACACCATCCATCGCGCCATGCGCTACAGCCTCTTCGCCGGTGGCAAGCGCGTTCGCCCCGTCCTCTGCATGGCCGCCTTCGAAGCCATCGGCAGCGACCGTGAAGGAATCGAGGATGCCGCCTGCACCCTCGAAATGATCCACACGTACTCGCTGATCCACGACGATCTCCCCGCGCTCGACAACGACGATCTCCGCCGCGGCCGCCCCACCAATCACAAAGTCTTCGGCGAAGCCATGGCTATCCTCGCCGGTGATTCGCTGCTCACGCTCGCCTTTGAAGTCCTCGGCCGACTTCCCCACGGCGGCGTCCTCGTCGCCGAACTCGCCTCCGCCTCTGGCACCGTTGGCGGCATGATTGGCGGCCAGGTCCACGACATCGAAGGCGAACGCCAAACCCCCACCGCCGAACTCCTCGAACAGATCCATCGCGCCAAAACCGGAGCTCTCCTCCGCTGCTCCCTCCGCATGGGCGCCATCTACGCCGCCGCCTCCCCGCTCCAACTCGCCGCCCTCACCGCCTACGGGGAACACGTCGGCCTCGCCTTCCAAATCGTCGACGACATCCTCGATATCGAAGCCTCCCCGGAAGAGCTCGGCAAAACCCCCGGTAAAGATCAAGCCCAAGCCAAAATCACCTTCCCCGCCGTTTACGGTCTCGAGCAAAGCCGCATCATGGCCGAAGCCGAACGCCGGGCTGCCCACGACGCGCTCACGATCTTTGACGACAAAGCCGCTCCCCTGCGCGCCCTCGCCGATTTCATCGTCCAGCGGAAGGGCTAACCCATGGCGAAGGTTCGTCTCGACCAACTCGTCGTCGAACGCGGACTGGCTTCTTCACGCGAAAAAGCGAAAGCCCTCATCCTCGCCGGCCAAGTTCTCCTCGATGGCCAAAAGTCCGACAAAGCCGGCCGCGAAGTCTCCGAAGATGCAAAAGTGGAGCTCCTCGCCCAACCCCGCTTCGTCGGCCGCGGTGGCTTGAAAATCGAAGCCGCCCTCGACCACTGGAAAATCGACGTCAACGATAAAGTCGGCCTCGACGTCGGCTCCTCCACCGGCGGCTTCACCGATTGCCTCCTCCAGCGCGGCGCCCGCCTCGTCTACGCCTTCGACGTCGGCACCAACCAAATGGATTGGAAACTCCGCACCCATCCCCGCGTCGTCCTTCGCGAAAGCTTCAACGCCCGCCACCTCCAACCTGCCGATATCGCCGAACCCGCCCACCTCCTGGTCGCCGATGTCTCCTTCATTTCCATCACCTTAATCCTTCCCGCCGCCGTCGCCCTGTTGCACCCGCACGGCGAACTCGCTATCCTCGTGAAACCCCAATTCGAAGTTGGCCGCGGGCAAGTCGGAAAAGGCGGCATCGTTCGCGACCCCGCCCTCCATCTCGAAGCGGTCCAAAAAGTCTCCCAGGCAGTGCAATCGCTCGGCTTCCAGACGGACGTGATCGACAGTCCTATCCTTGGTGCCGAGGGCAACAAAGAATTTCTCCTCTATGGCCGAAGAACAGCATAGCGTCGGGATCATCGCCAAGCCCGGCATCCCCAACGCCCCCGATATCATCCCCGCACTCCTCGCCTGGCTCACCGAACACGGAGTCGTCGCCCGCTACGACGATCAAATCGCCCTCTACCTCGGCCGCACCGATGGCCTGCCCCGCGAAGAACTCGCCGAAGGAGTCATCCTCGTCATCGTCCTCGGCGGCGATGGCACGCTGCTCTCCGCCGCCCGCGCCATCGGCGGCCGCGACATCCCCATCCTCGCCGTCAACCTCGGCCACCTCGGCTTTCTTTCGTCCGTCTCGCTCGACGAACTCTACCCCCAACTCGAACGCTCCCTGAACGGCGAACACCGCATCGGCCCCCGCCGCATGCTCCATTGCGAAGTCTTCCGCAAGGACGTCTCCATCGCCCAGTACGAAGCCCTCAACGACGTCGTTCTGACGAAAGCCGCCCTCGCCCGCATGATCGATCTCGACTGCTTTGTCGATCGCCACTTCGTTGCCTCTTTCAAAGCCGACGGTCTCATCATCGCGACGCCCACCGGCTCCACCGCCTACTCCCTCTCCGCCGGCGGCCCCATTATTTTTCCTACCGTGCAAGCCTTGGCGATCACGCCAATTTGTCCCCATACATTGACGAACCGACCCGTCATCGTCAATGATGCTAGTGTGATTACGATCCAGGCGAAAAGTGAGGACGAAGGCATCTTCCTCACTGTCGATGGCCAAGTCGGCCAACCGCTGAAGAAAGACGACCGGGTCGTCTGCCGCAGCAGTGACAATTACATCAAACTGATCCGACCGCCTAGGATGCTCTTCTTTGACGTCCTCCGCGCCAAACTCAAATGGGGTGAACGATGAAGAAGATTTCGCAACCAACCTGGATTTTTATTGCCATGATCGCCGGCATCGCGCTCGGCTTTTTCGCTCCTGAGTTCTCGAAAGAACTCACGCCCATCTATAAGATTTTCATCAACCTCATCAAGAGCATCATCGCCCCTTTGCTCTTCGCCACGCTCGTTTACGGCATCGCCAGCTCCGGAAACGTGAACACCATGGGCCGCATCGGCGGTAAAGCGATTCTCTATTTCGAGATCGCCACCACCCTCGCCCTCATCGTCGGCCTCGTTGCTGTGAATTGGATCCAGCCTGGCGTCGGCCAGCATATCGACGCCGCCAAAGTCGTCGCTACCAACCTCCCAGGCCAAAAGGTCCAAACCATTTCGCAGATCATCGAACACGCCTTTCCTGCCAGTGTCATTGACGCGATGGCCAAAGGCGACGTCCTCCAACTCGTCGTCTTCTGCTTCCTGTTCGGCACCGCCTGCGTCGCCGTTGGAGAAAAGGCCAAGTTCATCGTCGAGTGGTGCGAGTCGCTCGCCGAGGTCATGTTCAAGTACACGTCCTACGTCATGTATCTAGCGCCCCTCGCTGTCGGCGCCGCTATCGCGGTGACCGTCGGCACCTACGGCGTTGGCATTCTTAAAACGCTCGGCCTCCTCGTTCTTACTGTCTTCGGCTCGCTGGTCTTCTTCGTTGTCTTCGTGCTCGGCCCCATCATCTATTTCTCGAAGATCCCCTTGGGTCGATTTATCAACGCCGTCAAGGAACCCTGGCTGATCGCCTTCTCTACCGCGTCCTCGGAAGCAGCGCTCCCCAAGGCGCTCGCGAATATGGAAGCCTTCGGCGTCCCCAAACACATCGTCAGCTTCGTCCTGCCGACGGGCTATAGCTTCAACCTCGACGGCTCCACGCTCTATCTCGCGGCCGCCAGCATCTTCTGCGCGCAAGTGGTCGGCATGGAGCTTTCCATCGGCACCCAGATCGCTCTCATGCTGACGCTGATGCTGACGAGCAAAGGTGTCGCCGGCGTGCCCCGCGCCTCGCTCGTCATCCTCGCCGGCACCATTGCAGCGTTCAATATCCCCCCGGACGGCATTGCGCTGATCCTCGGCGTGGACGCCATTCTCGATATGGCTCGCACCTCGGTTAACCTGCTCGGCAACTGTCTCGCCTCCGCCGTGGTCGCGCGATGGGAAGGCGTCGACCTCAGCAAAGCGCCGGAAGTCGAAGCCGCCTGAGGCATTCTTCCGGAGCCTCACGCTCTGTCAGCGTGAGGCTGCTTCTCTTCCTGCTCGGCTCTGCAATCCGTCTCCGCCGCGCCTTACCAGGACCCCGACGGCTTCACGCTGAACCTTCCCACCGGCTGGTCGGTGAAGAAGTTCGGAAAGGGCGGCGTGGTCTCCCTCTCGCCGGATCCTAACCGTTTTGCATTGATCCTCGCCATTCTCGGTCGCACCGGGGATTGCGCCACCACGCTGCGCCAAGCCCTTTCGAGCGGCTGAAACTTCTTCCCCGGCATCGCCGCTGTGAATCGCAAGGCCGCGGGTCCGCGCTCGGCCATTGCTCGCTTCTCTCTCCGCGGTGGCCAAGGTCGAGGCGCGATGCTCTGTGCCGAAACCAGCGCGAAGTCCGCGATGTTCTACGCCCTCGCCGCTCCCACCGCCTAGTACGTGGTGGATCGCCAAGCGCTCCTTGAAAGCACTTATCAATCCGTCAAACCCGCCGGCTGGCCGGTCATGGGCGGAGTCCAGCGCATTTCGAACAATGATGTTCGCGTGGGCATTCAACTCCTTGCGCCAGACCTTTCCGCCGCGACCTGGCTCGGTGACGTTTGTCTCAACAAGTGCCTCGTCCTCAGTAATCACATGTGCCAGTTCGGCCAGGCACCGCTTGGCGCTGGCGTCGAGTACTTGTCCCTATAGTGACGGCACGCAAACCCCCGATTTTTACGCGCTTCGTGCCCTTTCCAGCGACCATCGCCTGGAAGGCCTCCGGATCACCGGTCGCCGTCCTCGTCCCGATCTGAGCCCGCTCAGCGCCCAGGTTTCGGCGACGTTAGGCCAAATGGGCATGGCCCAAACCTTCGGCGCGGTCCGTTTCTCGGGCACCCCCAAGGCATCCCCGTTGAAGGGGGCGTCATCGGTTCCTCCACTTTCACGAACTCCGGATCGGTCGATCCCAGCGGTGGCATGTTCACGTCTTATGTCACGAGATACCTGGCCCCTGCCGCTAGCGCCGGCACGGTTTCCTCGGCCGCCGCCCGTGTGATGGGCAACGTCCGCTGGGACTACGGCTGGGTCACCGGCAATCGTCAAGCTGCTGCCAACGATACGCGCCTGGCGCTTGGGTACAACCGCCAGATTGCTGCCCTTGGTCAGCAGACGTTCGAAGACCGCGACGCCTCCAACCAACGAATCGTGGAGGGCCGCAGCCACGTCCTTTCCGGCGCGGTCGCTCTCCAAGGCCCGGACGGCCAGCGCTACCAAACCAAGGCCGCCAGCAACTACTACTTCCTCGATGCCCTCAAGGAAACCATCACCGGTCGAAACGTCATGGGACATCCGATCGACCTCCAGTCCTTAGCTATCGTCCACTGAATTCGTCTCAAAGATCATCCGACCGGATGCCCGTAGCCTTCCCAATCCTCAGACATCCTGACCTCTACGGAAATCACATTGAGCCGGTTTCGTAGACGAGGCGCAAATCGGTCCCTGGGGAAATGGTCTGGGTGGTATTGAGGTGAACGCAGAGGTGGCGCGGGCGAAGTCGTGGGCGTTCTGCGCGAGATGATGGAGGCGGACCGTGAGCGTCTTGGCCAAAAAATCGGGGACCAAGTCCGCTCCATTGCGAAGTATGTGGCGCAGGAGCGCCCTGGCATCGTCCTCGCAGGCGAGCCACTCGCGCAGCACCGAAACCAGCGCGGTCTCGGCCCGGTAAGCGATCATTTTGTTCGTATCCAGGAAATGCTTACGCTCCGGCAGCAGGCGCAGAAACCGCTCCGGTTCCGGCAACTCGCCACTCGGCACGCGCTTGGGTCGCGGCTTCCGTTCGGCCTGGAGATCGGTGATCGCCTGATGCCGTTCCGCTTTTGCGCCTGATTACGGTCCTCCGGTTCGGTCTCCAACGGACTCTTAAGGGACAGAGCGTTGTAGCGCGCGCTCTCCCCCCTCCGTGCCAACATAGCTGAG
>CANNLB010000131.1 GCA_947505565.1 Acidobacteriota bacterium
CTTGAGCCCGGCCGGCAAGCAACTGGTCGAGATTTGCCGAGCGATTCAGAACGGGACATCGTTGCTGATTTTTGACGAGCCGACTTCGTCGCTTTCCGAAGCCGAGACGCATGAGGTTTTCCGCATTGTGCGGGAGTTACGCGAGCGGGGGACGGGGGTGATTTATATCACCCACCGCATGGAAGAGTTACGGAGCGTGGGCGACAAAGTGACGATTCTTCGGGATGGAGCCACCGTTCACAGCGAGTCGCTGGCGACGCTCACGCGAGATCGGATGATTCAGTTCATGGTGGGCCGAGAGGTAAATGCGGTTTACCGGCGGGATCCACTGCCGCCGGGTGCGCCGCTGCTGGAGGTCGCCGGTCTATCGACGAAAGCGTTGCTTCGTCATATCAGTCTGACGATCCGCGCCGGAGAAATTGTGGGTTTGGGCGGACTGATGGGTGCCGGGCGTTCGGAGTTGTGCCGCGCGATCTTCGGGCTCGACCCGGTGGAGACGGGATCGGTGACCGTATGCGGGAAGCGCGTCTCGCTGCGGAACCCGCGCGAAGCGGTGGCAGCCGGGGTCGCCTTGATCCCGGAAGATCGCCAGCGCACGGGCTTGGCGCGCGAGTTGCCGATCGCCTGGAATGTGACGATGGCGAACTTGGAGGCGGTGAGCCCGGGCGGGGTGATTCGTCATGCCGACGAAGCCCGCGCGACCCAGAAGGCCATCGAACGGCTCCGGATTCGGTGCGAGAACGGCAAACAAAGGGCCGGCCGTCTCAGCGGTGGCAACCAGCAAAAAGTGGTTATCTCGAAATGGGTCAATCGTGGGGCACGCATATTCCTGTTCGACGAACCCACTCGCGGCATCGACGTGGGCGCCAAAGTCGAAGTGTTCGAAGTGATGGACCAACTCGCTCGCGAAGGCGCGGCCATTCTGATGGTTAGTTCTGAGCTTCCGGAACTGCTGCAGGTCGCCGACCGGATTTTGGTAATGAGCCAGGGACACTTGGTGGGGGAGCTCCCGCGTGGCTGCTCCCAAGAAGACATTATGAGGCTAGCCACCGTGCCCCCCGCCTCTGGAGAAACATTGCAATGATTAAGCGCTTACTGCCTTTTCTGGCGCTGCTGATTCTATTCGTTGTCCTCAGCGTAGCGAGCCCCTCGTTTTTGACTTCGCAGAATCTATCGAGCGTCGTCCGCCAAACGGCCGTGTTTAACATTTTGGCGCTGGGAATGACGTTGATCATCATTTCGAGCGGCATTGACCTGTCCGTTGGCTCCATCGTGGCGCTGGGTGGTCTCGCCGGGACGATGGCGATGGCCAAGGGCGTCCCGATCCCGATCGGCGTGCTGCTCGGGATCGCAACCGGGTTCGTGTGCGGATTCATCAACGGGATGTTGATCACGCAACTCCGCATTATTCCGTTCATCGTCACCCTTGGAATGATGGGCGTACTCCGCGGGTTCGCCCTGATCATCTCGGATGGCATGCCGGTGCATGACGTCCCCAAAGGATTTCAGTACCTAGGCGAAGGGACCGTCCTGGGGTTTCCGTTCGTTCTGCTCGTGCTGATCGTCTGTGCCGTGATCGTTCACTTTGTTCTGGAACATACTCGGCTAGGCAGATATGTCTTTGCGATCGGGAGCAACCCGGACGCGGCGATCTATGCTGGTATTCCGGTGAACTTCCACACGGTGGCGATTTACGCCCTCTGCGGCGGCCTATCCGGCTTGGCGGGCCTAATCGAGGCGAGTCGGCTTTCGACCGGTCAGCCAACAGCGGGACAGGGATATGAGTTGCAGGCAATCGCGGCGGTGGTGATTGGTGGCGGGTCGCTGAGAGGCGGCGAAGGAACCGTCATCGGGACCTTAGTTGGCGGGTTTATCATGGGCCTGCTAGCGAATGGCAGCGACCTGCTCGGGATCAATCCGTACGTCCAGCAAGCGCTGATTGGGGCGATGATTATCGTTTTCGTTGCTGTCGACGAACTGCGGAAACGGAAGTCTTACGCATAGCGCGAGCTTGCACCAGATCGTTTCCCGCCGCCCGGCGGGAAAGAAGGCCGCATGGATTTCATATGTTACAGGAGCGGAGACCGAGCCAGGTCCGGAGGTAACCCTAGCACCGCTGGGGTAAGGTTGCGAGAACAAGTTATTCGGAAGTGAACAGGCCTACGCCACCTCCTCGAGACTTTTGAGCTTCGCATTCAGCGTGGTTCGTTTGAGTCGCAACATATCCGCCGCCTGTTTTTTGTTCCCCTTCGCTCGGCGCAGCGCTTGGTCAATTAGAGTCCGCTCGAGGCGTTGCACGGTTGCGACGAAGTCGATTTCGGTGGGAGCAACGTCTACAGGCTCGGTGACCGGCGCGGCGGTCACCATTGGCGTTTTCACCGGTAGGCTGAAGTCTCCATAGTGCAGCATCTGGCGTTCCCCGCTCATCGCCACCGCTCTCTCCACGGTGTTTTCGAGCTGACGAACGTTTCCGGGCCAAGTATACTGCTTCAGTCGCTCGAGCGCGTCTGGCGAAATCCGCTTCCCTGGAACCGCTTCGGCGCGACAAACCTTGTCTATAAAGTGGGCCAACAAGGGCGCCACGTCCTCGGCGCGATCTCGGAGTGGCGGCAGGTGCAGCGGAACGACGTTCAACCGGTAGAAAAGATCCTCCCGGAACTTGCCCCGGTCAATCTTCTCTTCCAAGTTCGCGTTCGTCGCCGAGACGACCCGCACGTCAAGCTTGATCAGTTCGCCGGAGCCCAACCGCTGAAACTCCCGTTCCTGCAACACCCGCAGTAACTTTGCCTGGGTCTCCACCGGCATATCGCCGACTTCGTCCAGAAAGATCGTACCTCGATCCGCCTCTTCAAACCGCCCTTTCCTGGCTTGAAACGCCCCGGTATAGGCACCCTTCACATGGCCGAAAAGCTCCGCCTCCAGCAACGCCTCCGGCAGCGCCGTGCAGTTAACGGACACCATCGCCTCCCGCGAGCGGGGGCTGGCGGCGTGGATCGCTCGCGCGACGACCTCTTTTCCCGTTCCGGTTTCGCCTGTAATCAGAACAGAGCTGCGGCGAGGTCCCAGCAAGCGGATCATATCCAACACGGGCCGCATCACCGGGCTGTCGCCAATCAGCAAGCGCCGCCACAGGTCGGGGGCGGGTGTCGGAGGCGGTCCGATTCCGGCGGCCAGCCGCAACGCCTTTTCTCCGGTTTCGACGTAGTCGCTCGCCCCACATCGCAAACAGCGAACGGCCTCTGCCACGCTCTGACCGACAAAAATGACCAGCAGCTCCCGACGGAGCGACAGCGCCGCAGTCAACCACGCTTCCGGGCTCATCCCAACAAGTGGCAATTCGACGATCGCGACGCGGTAGGGTGTTCGCTCGAGCGCTTGGAGACCGTCGCGAGCAGACGCCGCGGCTGCCACTTCCGGGAACGGCGGGAGCGACTCAGGGGGATGCAGATACAGATGGCGCATGCTCGCTAGGGAGGTAATCGGCTTCGAGGCGGATACCCGACAGATCAGATTGTCCTGAGAGCGATAGGCCGGAGCATACTTGGTCGAATCTTTCCGTTCTCGATCTTCGCCGCGATTCCAGCCTCCGCTCAAAATAAGCCGTTCCAGGAGCGACGGCACTCTCCGCCGACGGGCTCAAGAAACTTTTCGGCAAGAAGGTAAAGCTTTCTTTTTCGATGTGCGGGAGCCAAAGGAGATCGAAGAGTTGGGCACACTTGAAGGTTACGCGAACAGACCCATCAGCCAGTTGGAATCGAGACTCCAGGAGATCCCCAAGGGCGCCCTGCTGGTCGCAGGTTGAAACCGTGGAGGCCGCGCCCGGAGGGCTGCGGAAATTCTTGCCCAAAACGGTTTCAGGCAGGTTCGTTGCAGAGGACTCGCGGAGTAGCAGAAAAAAGGCTACAAAGTGGTCTACCCGGCCGGGATGAAGAAGGAGTAGCCCTATACTGTAGGGGATTGCTCATGGCGCAACTTCTTTACTTCCGGGTCGCCGCCCTCCTTGCTGTCTGTTCGCTGATTGCAACTGCTGGCCCCGCGGACCCGAAGCGAGCCCAGAAGGCCTACGAGCTAGGACGGGAAGCCGCGGCAAAGAACCGCCTTTCCGAGGCCCTCGAATCGCTGACTACGGCCATTCTCTACGCCCCAGAACTGGCCGACGCCTATCGGGAGCGCGGAAAGGTCCTTCTTCTGCTGGAAGATACCGTCCGCGGCTGGGCCGACTTTCGCGAGGCGGTCCGACTGCAACCATCCGACGGCGAGTCCTTCCAAGCCCTTGGCAACATTGAACTCGCGGCGGGACATTGGCCTCTTGCGATTGCCCACTTCACGAATGCGCTCGAAGCCGGAACCGCCACGTCCGCCGCTTACAATGGGCGGGCTCGCGCTCGCGTCCAGCAAAAACAATACCCGGAAGCCATCGGAGATTTCACCGCCGGCATTCGGCTACGGCTCGACGATCCGCAACCCTATCTCGAACGAGGCAAAGCCGCCTTGCAACTGGAGCGGTGGCGAGATGCCATCGACGACTTTAACCGCTGTATCGACTTTCGCCCCGACTGGGCGGAGGCCTATACCGAGCGAGGGTTCGCTCACGGGCAAATGGGATTATTCTCCAACGCCGTCAGCGATCTTTCTCAGAGCCTGCAATTGCAGCCGAAGTCGTCTCGCACCCTTTTCTTGCGCGGAGAAGCCCGG
The DNA here is from genome assembly GCA_947505565.1 of Acidobacteriota bacterium. Classification (GTDB taxonomy): domain Bacteria; phylum Acidobacteriota; class Terriglobia; order Bryobacterales; family Bryobacteraceae. The sequence continues at coordinate 4,696 of CANNLB010000131.1, forward strand.
AAACGTCTGAATCAATGGGATGCTTCGGTGGAAGATCTCTCCGAAGCGATTGCGCGATCGCCGAACGATGCCAACCTTCACATGGCCCGCGCCGGGGCCCTGATTCAGCTCGGACGAATCGATGAATCGCTCAAAGATCGGACCGAAGCGATCCGTCTCAAGCCGGATAATCCCCTCGCCTATATTGCCCGCGGTGGATCGTATCACCTGCTGGACCGCCATGCGGAAGGAATTGCCGATCGCTCAAAGGCAATCGAGCTTGCCCCTCTGCTACCCGAGGCTTGGCTAGCGCGAGGCAGCGCTTACTACTTGATCGGTGAATTCGAAAAAGCGCAATCAGATCTGCGCCGGGCGCTGTCACTCGATCCTAAAACACTGAGATCCGCGCCATACTGGAGCGCACGCGCGAAAAGCTCCGCCCCATACAAGCGGTCGTCCCTCCGCCCCCCGCGCCCCCAGAGCCGCCGGAGACGCCGGAACCCACGCCCGCCCCGGCGGTGGTAGCCAGCGCACCGAAGCCCGCGTCACCCCCTGCACCCGCGTCACCCCCTGCCGACGAAGCGCACAATCGCGCCCGGGCCCTCGTGCAGGCCAGTCAATTCGCGGAGGCGATCGTCGAATTCGATCGCGCAATCGAACTGCGTCCCAACTTCCCGCTGGCCTTGAATGGTCGTGGCTACGCGCGCATGCGCTTGGGTCAGTACAAACAATCACTCTCGGATTTCACCTCCGCCATTCGCCTTAACCCTAGCTATACCAACGCGTACCATAACCGGGCGGCGGCATTTCGCGCCATTAATCAACTCGTCGAAGCAGAAGCGGATTCTGTAAAAGAACGCGCATTAAGCCTTCGCTGAGAGACCATTTACTTTCACGCGCGCTTGTGACAAACTCCCACTAGTTTGTAGGCACATATGCGCATCTCTTCTCTCCTCTTGCTCATCGCGGTCTCGGCTTTCGCCGACTCCAAGCTCCCCCCGGCCGCCACACACAAAATCGACTTCGAAAAGGAAGTCCAGCCTATCCTTTCCCAGAAGTGTCACGCCTGCCACGGTGACGACGCCCAGCAGTCCGGTCTCCGACTCGATAAACGGCAGAACGCCATGCGCGGCGGCGATTACGGCCCCGTCATCATGCCCGGAAACAGCGCTGGCAGCAAACTCATTCTCCGTCTTGTCAACGGCGATGGTGGCCTCCAGATGCCCCCTACCGGCCCACTTTCCAATGACGAAATCGGCATCCTCCGCGCCTGGATCGACCAAGGAGCTGACTTCCGCATCCAGGTCGCCGGAGAGCCGGCCCCGGTCCCGGTGAACCCCCAACTCGCCGCACTCATCGCGGCCGTCCGCGCCAAAGATTTGGCCACCACCTCTAAGCTTCTCGCCGCCCACCCCGAACTCATCAACGCCCACGACCGCGCCGGAGCCACCCTCCTCCACCACGCCGCCGGCTTCGGCAACGTCGAAACCATGAAGCGTCTCCTCGCCCAAGGTGCCGACCCCCACGCCGGTAACAAGCGCAAATCCACTCCGCTCTTCTGGGCTATCTCCGACGAAGCGAAAGTCCGCCTTCTCCTCGAAAGCGGAGCGAATCCCAACGCCAAATCCGCTGACGGCCGGACCCCGCTCTACCAAACTGCCACCATGCCGAATGCGCTGAACACCATGCGCCTTCTCCTTGACAAAGGTGCCGATCCCAACGTCACGATGCTGAACGGCATGACCCCTCTCATCGCCGCCGCTCGCAACAGCCTCCCCGCAATGCGCCTCCTCATCGAACGAAAGGCCGACGTCAACGCCCGGAACGCCGCCGGATCCACCGCCCTCATGGCCGCCGCCCAAACCGGCCGTCCCGAAGCCGTCCGCTTCCTTCTCGGCAGAGGGGCCGACGCCAAGGTCCGAACCAAGAAGAACGAAACGGCCCTCGCCGATGCCGCCACCGCCGGCAACCTGGAAGTCGTCCAACTCCTCCTTGACCACGGTGCCGAAGTCAACGTCCAAGACGCCCGCGGCTACTCCGCCCTCCTCTACGCCGCCGGTTCGGACACCATCCCCGCCTCGGTCGTAAAGCTCCTACTGGCGAAAGGAGCCGACGCCACCGCGAAGGGCGATGACGAAACCGCCGCCGCGCTCGCCGCCAAGCGCGGCCCCACCGAAGCAGCCCGCCTCCTCGGAGTCCCCGCGCCAACCCCAACCGCCGCCCGACCGGTCAAGCATCGCGAGACCACCATCGCCGAAGCCGTCGCCCCGGCTCTCGACTTGCTCCAAAAGCAGAGCCACAACTTCATCCGCATCGGCGGCTGCAACTCTTGCCATGCGCAGGATCTACCTTCCGCCGCG
>CANNLB010000132.1 GCA_947505565.1 Acidobacteriota bacterium
CGGCCGGGATCCCCAACGCCTGCTGATGTCCCAACACCACCCGCAGATCCGGAACCTTATCGATCAACCGAAGCGTCGCCCGCGTCAGATCGACGCGAGGATTCGCCACTTCCAGCGTCAGCCCCGTCGCCGCAAAAGCCTTCATGTTTTCGATCAGCTCCGGCCGATCAATCGCGGCTACCATGTCATGCACCGGCCACACGTTCCCGTACCGAATCCCCAGAAACAGTTTGTTCTTCCGGTACCGGTCAAGGTACTCGCGGAACTCCGGTTTCAGCGGGTCGAGGTTCCCGATCATGCCCGTAATCATGGGTTCGCTCTCGATCATCATCAAGACCCAAAGGTTGTCTTCGACCCAGGGGCTGGCTTCCACTTTGATCCCTCCGACGACCCCGGCCGGGATCGCCGATTCGCGAAAGTGCTTCGGCAGAAACGGCGGCGCGTTGGGCGTGAACGGGAACGGCGACCCCTGCGGTCGGGTCGGATCGTACAGATGAAAGTGGGAGTCGATAATCGGAATCGGCCCCGGCGCGGCAACGGCGACGGCTCCGGCGGCTGACGCGGCCAGCAAGGTACGGCGGGTGGTTGAAGTATCAATCATGCAGCCCTGAATTGTATATCGCCTGGAGCCCGATCGGATAACCTGGTTTTATTCCCTGTAATGTCACACTCACCCGGAGACAAGCTCGGTCCTTACGAACTCCTCTCGCCCCTCGGAGCCGGCGGCATGGGCGAAGTCTATAAAGCCCGCGACACCCGTCTCGACCGCACGGTCGCCGTCAAGGTGCTGCCTGAGCACATCGCCCAACGCGACGATTCCCTCGCCCGCTTCGAACGCGAGGCCCGCGCCGTCGCCAGCCTCAACCATCCCAACATCTGAACCCTTCACGACATCGGCCCCGGCTACATGGTCATGGAACTCATCGACGGCGAAACCCTGGCCAACCGCATCGAAAAGGGCCCCCTCCCCCTCGACCAGGTCCTGAAGGTTGCCACCCAAATTGCCGACGCCCTCGACCGCGCCCACCCCGCCGGCGTCACCCACCGCGACATCAAGCCGCAGAACATCATGCTGACCCGCGACGGCGTGAAGGTGCTGGATTTCGGCCTCGCCAAGACCTCCTCCAAACCCGGCCCCACCGAAGCCACGCTCACGAAAGTCCTGACGACGGAAGGAACCGTCGTGGGCACCCCGCAGTACATGGCGCCTGAACAGTTCGAGGGCAGGGAAGCCGACGCCCGCTCCGATATCTGGGCCTTCGGCGCCGTGCTCTACGAAATGGCCACCGGACAAAAGGCGTTCCAAGGCAAGAGCTACTCGAGCCTGGTCGGCGCGATCCTGTCCACCGATCCTGCCCCGATGGCGGTCAAACACCTCACCCCAACGTGGCTCGACAGACTCGTCCGCCGATGTTTAGCCAAGGATCCTGAAGACCGCTGGCAGTCGATGCGCGATGTCGTGGGCGAGCTTCAGTCTCCCCCACCGGAATCAATCGCCGCCGCCGGCCCTTCCTCCAACGCGGCGCGCTGGCCCTGGATAGCCGCGGTCGCCCTACCCACGCTGCTCGCCGCTTCCCTAGCGTTTGTCCACTTCAACCAAACGCCGGTCCCGGGCCCGCTGGTCCGTTCGATCCTGCTTATCCCCAAGGACGTGGATGTCTCTGGCGTAAGGGGAGCCATGGCCATTTCCCCGAACGAAAAGCACGTCGTATTGGCTGCACGAAACGACGAAGGCAGGGTTCAGCTTTGGCTGCGCCCCCTGGATGGCATCACGGCGCAGCCCTTGGCGCGCACCGAAGGTGCGTTCAGCCCTTTTTGGTCTCCCGACGGGAAGTCGATTGGCTTCTATTCCGATGGAAAAGTGAAACGGATCGATGCTGTCGGAGGGCATCTTCTCTCCCTTGCTGATGCCGAAAAAGTGCAGAGCCCCCGGGGCGCAAGCTGGGGCTCCACAGGCGTCATCCTTTTCTCCAACCCCTTCGGGCCCTTAAACGAGTCTCCGCCTCCGGGGGCACCGTCACGAACGCTACGAAGCTCGAGACGGGCCAGGACACGAACCGTCGGCCCTCGTTTCTCCCCGATGGGGTTCATTTCCTCCATGCGTCAAGGGACGGTGATTCGGGGGCCGCGAAGACGACCCGCTTGGGCTCACTCGACGGGCTGGAGAGCTCGAAGCTCATCGATGCGGCAGACTCGGGAGCCGTTTACTCCGCCGGCCATCTGCTTTTCCTGCTTGGCAGCCTGCTGATGGCTCAGGCCTTTGACTTGGGGCGACTCAAGCTGTTCGGGGATGCCTTTCCCGTGGTGGAAAACGTGCCGGGCGGCGGTCGCCTTACGATGGGGGGCTTCTCCGCGTCGCCCCGAGGGTTGCTGTTGCATGGAACCGGATCCCGCTACATCTCCGATCTCACTTGGTTTGATCGCAAAGGGAATCACACGGTAGTGCCTGGAGAACCCGCCACACTCACCTGGACCGGATTCTCGCGCGACCGTTAGTCCCTCGTCGTTTCGATTATCCCAAATGGGAGTGTCTCGAGCATCTGGCTTGTCGATTTGGCGGGGGCACTGCGAACTCGCTTCACCACGCAAGGGAACTCACAGAGCGCCATTTTCTCGCCGGACGGCCGAACCGTATTCTTTTCCTCGGAACGGAGCGAACACTCCGGTCTTTACCGCAAGCCCGTCGACGGAAGCTGCCCGGAGGAGTTGATCTACCAAAGCAGCGTCAGTAATTTGTGGGGTATCTCTCCAGACGGCAAGTTCCTGCTTTATAGCGGATCGCAAGGAACCTGGCTCCTGCCGGACCCGCTGGGCGCACCTGGCAAATCGAAGCCCTTCCAGCTTCTCCAAATTCCGACCGGGACAGGGTCTGTGCAGCTCTCGCCAGACGGGCGCTGGATCGCCTACGATTCCGACGAATCAGGCCGCCGCGAGGTCTACGTGGTGCCGTTCCCCGAGGCCGGCGCCAAACGGCAGATCTCAGGCGCGGGCGGAGACCGGCCCCGCTGGCGAGCCGACGGTAAAGAAGTCTTTTACTTCACGCTGGATGGTCAACTCGCCGCCGTCAACTTGGCGGTCCGTGACGGCTCGTTTGAATCCGGCGAGCCCCAGTTGCCGTTCAGCTTGGGGATGCTGCTCTCCGGCTATGTTAACTATACTTACGTCGTCTCGGCGGACGGCCAGCGGATTCTCGCCGCTGTTCCGCGAACCTCGTCTGATGGATTGACGCTCGTCCAGAACTGGCCCGCTCTGCCGAAGAAGTGATCGGAGACCCTATTCGCGGGCCACGCGACGCTGTAGGATCGCTTAGGGTATGATCGGGCGTCGGAATTAACTTGGCCTTCGGTTCCGATCAAGGAGTCTTTAGCAATGGGATCCACCCGCCGCAACATCCTGACGACCGGCGCCGCCGCAACCGCGATGGCCGCCACCCCGCCTCTGTTCTCACAAAGCGCCCCCCAAGCGGCCGCTTCCTCGTCCGTGTATCAAAGAGGGGATGTTCGCATTCATTTTGAACAGACTGGCTCCGGCTTTCCGCTTCTGCTCATCGCCGGGGGAGGGTTGAACTCCTCCATCGCAGGCCTGATCAACGGCAGTCCCTTCAACCCGATTGAGGAGTTTAAGGGAGAGTACCGCTGCGTCGCCTCCGACCTCCGCAACGCCCACCGTGGCCAGTCCACCGGCCCGCTCGAAGCGGATCGGCCGTGGGATTCGTTCACCGATGACCATCTCGGGCTCATGGATCATTTGGGCATCAATAAGTTCATGGTTCTGGGGTTTTGCATCGGAGGCCCGCTGATTTGGAACCTTTTGCGGCGGGCACCCGATCGAGTCGTCGCGGCGGTGTTGGCGCAACCCGCCGGCTCTCGCCCTGATATGCCCGACCTCCTGTACGAAAACAATTCCAAGGGCTGGGGGAAGGAATTCCTCAAACGACATCCCGAAGTCACGCCCGAAAAAGTAGACCAGTTCCTCAACAGGATGTATCGATCGGACCCAGACTTCGTTCTTAGTGTGACCCGCAATTTCGTCCGTACCTGCCAAACGCCCGTATTGATTTTGCCGGATGACAGCCTGGCTCATCCTTACGCCGTCGCCATGGAGACCGCGATGCTCGCGCCAAAGGCCGAAGTCAGCATGTACCCCTGGAAGGAGCCCAAAGAGCGCATCCCCCTGGCCGTGCGGCAAATCCGTTCATTCCTCCGCGCGCATCGGCCGGCATAGCCGCCCGCCCGTAGCTCAAAGCGAAAACACCGGCGTCGAATCGCGTTCGCCATACTCGCCCAGGGCATCCCTACCCGCCTCGGCTGTTCGCCCTACCGCGGCTCCAGAAATAGCTGAGGGCTGCTCTGTTGGCCCCCATACAGATGTATGCTATTTCAATTGGCGGCAAACAGGCTAATGGGAAAGGATCAAACCTTTCCGCCGACTCAAAGGAGTTCAATATGATTCGCTCGACTCTATCCTGATCAATTTCTATTGGTACGGGTCTGGCAGTATTCGCGGCATTTGTAGATTTCGCGGGAGCAACCCATTCTTGGGGAGGGTAACATTGGGCGCGGACTACTCCGCAGTTCACTCTGAAGCTGGGGAACAATCTTTCGACAGCGGCTTGGCAAGGGCATCTGTCGAATGCTTCCTCGGATTGGAACAGCCCCGGGTCTTTCGGCGCAACTTCGACGCCTCTGATGACCGCGATCGTGGCCGGTCAATCCAACAAGCGTTGCTCGATGGTCGCCGGTACCACACAAGTGTGCAATGGCTCTTACGGCAACAACGGTTGGCTCGGTTTGGCGAGCATCAATATCACAGGGGGAGTTCACATTACCCAGGGGTCGGCGAAGATGAACGATACCTATTTCAATACCGCTACCTATAACAACCCCAATGAGAAACGGCATGTGATGTGCCAGGAAGTCGCTCATACCTTCGGGCTCGACCACCAGTCAACCGACGGCAGTTCGCAGAACTCTTGCATGGATTATTTCTCGAACACCGGAGCCAATGCCACCAGCACGCTCAGCACGAGACCCAACAAGCATGATTTCGACGAATTAAATACCATCTACGCGCACCTTGACAGCACGACCACGGTTTCCCAGGCCACCGCCGCGTCCGCTCGAAGGCCGACGTCGATATCAACGACGATCCGAATAGTTGGGGCAAGTTGGTGAGCCAGTCAAACAACGGGCGAAGCGCGACCTACGAACGCTTCAACGATAACGGCTCGAAAACGGTCACCCATGTGTTTTGGGCAGGCGAAGCAGCGGAGAAGTGTCCGTCGTGCGATCACCGCTACGACGGCGGTCACGAGGAACGAGATGGACGAAAACTCCGGTCAGGGGTTCTCGTCCCATCTTCCCCCTCGCCCCGTTAGCAGCTTCCACGAACCGCAATCGAATAACAACTACATGCGCCGTGTAGTTCTCTTCAACCTCGCCCTACCCCAACCCCCTATCGACTTCCAACGCGAAATCCGTCACATCCTCTCCCACAACTGCTACCACTGCCACGGCCCCGACCACTCCACCCCGAATCGTCGCGCCGTCTCGCGGCAATTGCTAGCTTGACAGTCCAGTAGAGAAGGTTGTAGCCCAGCCGCAAGCCCGTGAAACTTCCTAGGACAATCCCCGACTGAGGTCGATTTCCCAGATAGTGTCAACAAGCGAGCATAATGGAAACATGGCGAGGGTTCACTGTGGATTGGTGCAGCAAAAACAGATTGCCAATGGCGTAGAAAAAGCCTCGGCCGAGCTTGCCTCGGATGTAGTGCGTATACGATACAACTTGGCCGAAGATTGGAGCGGCGACGTCGCGGTGTTCTTTCGCGTAGTACTGAAGGATTCGGCAACCAAGCGCCCCTCCTGCGCGCCGTGGCTCGGCGCGTTTCGGACCTGATCTTGGGTGAGGTTCAGCCTCAAGAGCTTGGATTGCAAGCCTACTTCAATTTTCGCAGCGAGTCCGAACAGGCTGAACGCAAAGAAGAGGTGTGGGGTTGACCGAATATGGCATACCCGGATGATTTGCTCGAACAAGAGCGCCATCTTGCGAAGCGAGAACCGAAGCGCCCCAGACAAGCTAGGCTGCGCCGCGCCATTTCCAGCGCTTATTACGCGTTGTTTCATCTCCTAATCGCGGAAACGGTCAAGAACTGGAAACGCCCCCAAGAACGTTACTCCCTCGCTCGAATGTTTGACCATGCTGCCATGGGCAAGACCTGCACGAAGCGGCGTGACGATCTCCGGGCGCAAATTAAGGCGAATCCACCCCCCTGCCCCAGGACGGGTCGGCGAGATGGATCGCCACTTACTAAACGTCACGGCAACTTTTGTCGATATGCTTCAGCATCGGCAAACGGCCGACTATGATGGCGCGAAGGCTTGGAGCCGAATTGAAGTCTTGGAACGGCTTGCCGCAGTCAAAGAAGCCTTTGCAAGCTGGAGTGCGGTTAGGGGTGACAGCGCCGCCCAGAACTTCCTTGTGACACTCTTGCTGAAGGAACGAAAGCCATAATTCTGAACGAGGCAGCCCCTCCGCAATCGAACTGCAATAGAATAGCAACTACATGCGCCGTGTAGTTCTCTTCACTCTCGCCCCCCTCCTCGCCCTCGCCCTACCCCCCGTTGACTTCCAACGCGAAATCCGCCCCATCCTCTCCGACAACTGCTTCCACTGCCACGGCCCCGACCATTCCACGCGCATGGCCAACCTCCGCCTCGATACCCGCGACGGCCTCTTCTCCCCCCGCAAAAAATCCGCCCCCATCGTCCCCGGCAAACCCCTCGAAAGCCTCCTCCTCCAACGCATCGCCCACCCCAACCCCGCCCTTCTGATGCCCCCGCCCCACACCCACAAAACCATCTCCGCTAAACAACGCGAAACCCTCACCCGCTGGATCGAACAAGGCGCCCCCTGGCAGGAACACTGGGCCTTCGCCCAACCCGCCAAGCCATCCCTCCCCTCGGTTCGCAACACTACTTGGCCCCGCAATCCCATCGACCAGCTTCTTCTCTCCC
>CANNLB010000133.1 GCA_947505565.1 Acidobacteriota bacterium
CGATGCGCCCGAGCGCCAGGGGCACGCGCAAGACGCTCGCGCGGTGGTCGAGAAAGGGCAGGTCGAACCCTTGCAGGTTGTGATTCTCGATCACGTCGGGATCCGCGGCTTGCACCTTGGCAACCAACCGCCGGATCAGGTCCGCTTCGTCGGGGCCTTCGAGAACCTCCGTGTTCCCGTCAGGGTCCCGGACGGCGATCAGGAAGATCCGACTGTCTTCGGGGGAGAGGCCGGTGGTTTCGAGGTCGAACTGCAAGCGCCGCAGGTGGCTAAAGGAGAGCTCGCGAAAGTAGGTGCGTCCGGTGGCGACCAGGTACTGCTCTTCAGGCGGAAGCGAGAGGACGGACTCCTGGCCCAACTCCCGCAGATGCCGCACGCCGCGGGCGCGGCAGATGGCCGAAGCCAGGGCGGCGCCGTCCTCCGCGGAGAGGAAGTAACGCAGAGCGCCGGGGCCATCGAGTTCCCGATGGGCGAGGCCCGGCAGGTCACCGATGCGGTCTAGCACGAGCCAGGGCCGGAAGCGAGAGTCTTCTCGAACCAGCCCACCGGTCTTTGGATCGCGCCGCCAAACGACGGCGCGACCGTTGGTTTCGGCCCAGACGGAGACGATCCCCGGCGTCGGATCCCAGCCCCAGAGCCACTCTTCATGCGCGATGATTTGACGGTCCATGGGCTGATGCCCATTTTAGCCGCGCCTCGCCTAGAACGTTACTTTCGCCCCGAGTTGGATGAATCGCGGCAGGTTCGTGCCCCGGGTGGCGCCGAAGTTCGGGCTCGAGAAGTTCGGCTCGAAGTTGACGAACCGGTGCCGATTCAGAGCGTTGAACATCTGCGCTTGGATCTCAAAGCGGAAGGTCTCCCGTAAGGAAAAGCGTTTGGTGACGATGAGGTCTTCCTGCATGACCGGGAACTGCCGCAGGTCGCCCCGCGTCGGGCCCAAGGATCCATAGCGGAACACCCCGCCGACCACGGGAGAGGCAAACGCCTGAGGGTTCGTGATGCGGCTGTTCTTACCGGGGTCGAACTCGCCGTTGGAAAGGCCGGAGGAGGGATTTGCTCCAGCGACCAGATCGGGCCGCAAAACCCGGTTGAAGATCGGCAGGACGTTGTTCATCGAGACCTGAATCGGATAGCCGCTTTGGTAACGGTGGATGCCGGAAAGGGTCCAGTCTCCGAGAACGGCCTTTCGCCAGCCGCCACTTTTGCCGAAGGGCAGGGTGTAGATATAGTTGGCCACAAAGGCGTGGGGAACGTCGTAGGACAACAGAGCCCGTTCCGCCCGCAGGTTGAAGTGATCCTGCAGCATGTTATCCAGGCCGCCGAAGCCCTGGTAACCCGGGGCGTTCAGCCCGATCGTCTTGGACCACGTGTAGTTGGTTTCAAAGGAGAAGCCCGACGCAAACCGCTTGCGCAGCTTGAACTCGCCGCCGTGATAGGTGGACGCGCCGATCTTCGCTTGTTGTGAGGTCAACGTCAGATACTGCGGATATGCGCGCAGCGCCTGGGCGACGGAGCCATTGAATCCGGTCCAGGGGATGGGAATGTTGGCCGTTCGGGCCTCCGGGGAGTTAATGTTGCGGGTGAGCAGTTGGCCGAGAGGGAGATAGCGAGGGTCGACCTGATTGCTGTTCGAGAGTTCCGGGGCGACCTGACGAGTCGCCCGGTTGCCGGTGTAGTTGGCCTCAATGACCAGATCCCGGCCGAGATCGTGCTGGAAGCCAAAGCTCCACGTTTGGGAGCGCGGCAAGGCACCGGAGGATTGTTCGAGGAAAGAAGCCGCCTGGTTGTTGAGCAGAGTCGGGTCAATCCGCGGCTCTTTGGGAAAGTTTTGGGGGAAGCCATCGCGGAGACGGAAGGCCGGGGTGATGCCGTTATCGAGGGTTTGGAACGTGCCTTCAATGTTGAAGCCGGCGCTGGAGATGCTCAGGTAGTTGTCGGCATAGTAGAGCCCGTATCCGCCGCGAACGACGGTTTTCTTGGTGAGGGCGTAGGCGAAACCGGCGCGCGGGCCCCAGGCCGAAAGGTCGGCATCAATCAAGCGGCGGCTTCCCGTGCGCCCCTGCCCTTCCCCGGCGAAGATCAGCGCCCCTGGGCGGTTGCCGGCGGCCGAGTTTGCGCGATTGAGATCGACGACGCTATAGCGGTTCTGTTGTTCAAACGGAGCGCCCATGAACTCCCAGCGCAGGCCGACGTTGAGCGTTAGCTTGCGCGTTGCCTTGAAGTCGTTCTGCAGGAAGAAGCCGCTGTAGGTGCGCCGGATGCCGAGGTTTTGCGGGAAGCGGATGTTGCTCGACGCCACCTCACCCAGCAGGAAGCTGGCAAACGAGTTGCCCGAGCCGGCCGGAGAACCAGGCAGAGCGGTAGCGAGATTGGAGAAGCTGAGGGAGCCCTGGGTGTTGGTCAAAGTACGGTTGTGCAGGTGGTTCCAGCGATACTCCCCGCCGAACTTCCAGTTGCTGCGACCGTGGGTCCACGACATCGTGTCTTTGAACATATAGACGTCGTCTTTGTTGTCGGTGATGCCGCCGGCGGCCGCGCCAGCGTAGCCGTCGCCGAAGCTGAGCACCGGGAAGCGGTCTCCGGTAACGCCCGTCAAGCCGAGGCGGGCGGGCCAGCCACGGTCAATCGTGACGGGGTCGACCGGGTTCCGAAACCGGTTGACCCCGGCGATGAAACTATTGAGCAGACTGGGCCGCAGAATGGCGTCGTAGCCGACCCGGTGGAACTTGCTGGAGATGTTCTGGATGATTCCGGGCGTGAGCGGATCGGGCAGCGGGCTATCGACGCGGAACCGGGGGACCTTGGTCGAGTTGAAGGAGTAGAAGAGTTTGTGATTGGTCTGGATCGTGTGATCGCCGCGGACGGTGAAGATGTCCGGATCGAGCTGCTTTTCGCCAATGAACGCGCCCAGGTTGAGGGTGCCCGGGGTGTTCGGGGCGGGATAGAGGGCGGCAATTTTGGCCGACACCGGGTCAATGCGATTCGAGGGAATCCGATTGCCGGGGAAGGTATCGCGGATGAAGCCGCCGGCGGGATTGGCGCGGGTGGTGGCGGGATCGTAGATTGGAATTGAGTTGCCGGCGGCGTTGCGCCAATCGCTGAAGTCACCTCGGGTGTTGAGCGTGGAGGGTATCTGGATCCGGTTGAAGTTATCGAGGCCGCGGCGCCGGGCACCGGTCCAGGAGAAGAAGAAGAAGGTCTTGTCTTTTCCGTTGTAGACCTTGGGGATCCAGACGGGGCCTCCGACGGTGGCGCCGAACTCGTTTTGGCGGGTGATGGCGCGTTCGGAGGCGAACCAGCTTCGAGCGTCGAGCTTGTCGTTGCGGAAGTATTCAAAGGCCGAGCCATGAATCTGGTTGGTACCGCTTTTGAGGGCGAAGCTTACGACGGCTTGGCCGGTGTGTCCGAACTCGGCGGCCAATTGCGAAGTCTGGAGCTTGAACTCGCGCATTGCCTCGACGGGCGGGGCGCTCTCGTTGAAGTTGCCGATCTGTCCCATCTGGCCGGCGGGCAGGCCGTCGACCCAGAACTCGTGTTGAAAGGTGCCGCTGCCGTGGACGCGGATTTGGTTTGAGGCCGCGAGGTTGTCAGCGCCATCGATGCGGACGTTACCCTGTACGCCGGCGGTGAGGTAGATGAATGCCGCCGCGACGCGGACGCGGCCGAGTTGGACGAGCGGGAGGTTCTGGACTTGGTCCTGGGTGATCGTGGTGGAGATCTCGGGCGACTCCAGTTGGAGAACGCTGACGTTTTCGTTGACGCTGACGGACTCGGCGACACCGCCGACTTCGAGCATGACATCGACACGGCTCCGGGTATCGACGGTGAGCACGACTCCCTTGCGCTCCAGGCCTTTGAAGCCCTCTTTTGAGACGCGAATGGTGTACGGACCGGGGGTGAGCGCCGGCGCGGTGTAGAGGCCCTCTTCGTTGGTGACCAGGTCTCGACGGGTTTGCGTCGCTTCATTGATCACGGCCACGGCCGCGGCCGGAACGGCTTGGCCGGAAGGATCGAGGACGCGACCGCCCACCTGCGCAGATTGGCCCCAAAGGCCCAGCGAAACGCCTAACGCCACCAGAAGTAGTCTCATCGTCGCAGGCTAACATCGGGGTGCGACAGACTCACTTCGACGAGATGAATATTTGGTTAGAGGGAGCGATAAACGGCCTTTTCGAAGGCGCGGAGGGTGGAGACGGCGGCCGGGTCGAGGAAGGGCTGGAGCTGCATGAGGAGAACCGCGCAGAGTTGGCGGGCGGGGTCGATCCAGTAAAAAGCATTGTTGGAACCGGCCCAGGCGAGGCTACCGGCCGAGCGACCGCCGGGGTAGGCGACGGGATTGAGGAGGAAGCCAAAGGTGAACTTGTCGCGGGCTTGGGGGTCGGGGTTCAAGCGGAGGTTGGCGGTGACGGCCGGGTCGGAGGTGGGGAGTGCGGGGACGTCCAGGAGGCCGATTTGATTGACGGTCATGAGGCTAACAGTTTTGGGCTGCAGGATGGAAGTAGGGCGGAGGATGAATTGGAGGAACTTGGCGTAGTCGGGAGCGGTGGAGTAAAGGCCGTATCCGCCGTTGAAGGTTTTTGCGGGTGGGATGGGGCGGCGGGGGTCGGGCCGGAGGAGGCCGTTGCGCTGGCGGCGGCGGTTCGTGACGAGGCGGGGGAACTTCGTGTGGGGCAGGAGGAAGCTTGTATCCTTCATACCCAGGGGTGCGAAGATGTGGCGTTGGAAGTACTCTTCGAGGTTGAGTCCGCTGATGGTTTCGACGAGGCGGCCGGCCCAGTCGAGGCTTGTGCCGTAGGTCCAACCGGTGCCGGGGTCGAAGCGGAGAGGGAGGAGGCCGGTGGGGGCGGGTTTGGCTTGACGGTATTTGGCCAGCAGGGGATCCCAGGCGGTGTAGGCGAGGCCGGAGGTGTGAGTGAGGAGATGGCGGAGGGTGATTTTGGTTTGGGCGGGTCGGAGTACGTTGAGGGATTCGAGGACGGGGAGTTGGGCCAGTTTGGGGAAGTGGTTTTCGACGGGTTCGTCGAGGGAGAGCTTGCCTTGTTCGACGAGTTGGAGGGTGGCGACGGTGGTGATGGCTTTGGTGAGGGAGGCGACGGAGAAGATGGCGTTGAGGGGGACGCCGATGAAGCCGGAGTAGAGGATTTTCGCGGGGGAGGCGACGACGGCGGTGACGGCGGGGACTTGGAATTGGCGGAGGGCGTGGGTGATGGCGAGGGGTTGGCCGAAGAGCGGGGCGGCGAGGAGGGAGGCGGCGAAGGTGCGGCGATGCACTCTTGATAGTAGCTCTATGACATGATCTGCTTATGAAACTGAATCGGAGAGAGGTGGCGGGTTTGGCGGTGGTCGCGTTGGCGGGCCCGGCGGCGGGGGCGGTGCCGGAGATTTGCGGGTTGAGCGCGGTGGAGATGGCGAAGCGGATTCGGGCGAAGGAGCTTTCGGCCCGGGAGGTTTTAGCGTCGCATCTGGGTCAGATTGAACGGGTGAATCCGAAGGTGAACGCGATCGTGACGCTGGTGGCCGAACGGGCCCAAGCCGCGGCTCTGGCCGCCGATGAGGCGACCGCGAAGGGCGGGCGGCTGGGGCCTCTGCATGGGCTACCGATAGCTCACAAGGACCTGCAGCCGACTCAGGGGATTCGAACCACGTTCGGCTCGCGGATCTATAAAGACTTCGTGCCGACCGAGGACTCTCTGCTCGTCGAGCGGGTTCGAGAGGCCGGGGCGATCCTGCTAGGGAAGACGAACACACCCGAGTTTGGCGCCGGGTCGCAGACGTTCAACGCAGTGTTCGGAGCGACGCGGAACCCCTATGGCCTGACGCAGACCTGCGGCGGGAGCAGCGGCGGGGCAGCGGTGTCCCTGGCGTGCCGTATGCTGCCGTTGGCCGACGGAAGCGATATGGGCGGGTCGCTGCGGAACCCGGCGAGCTTCTGCAATGTCGTGGGGTTTCGGCCTTCGCCGGGACGAGTGCCGAGTTGGCCCGCTCCGATGAGTCTGTCGCCGCTTTCAGTGGAAGGGCCGATGGCGCGGTCCGTGGAAGACGTGGCGTTCTTTTTGTCGGCGCTGGCGGGGCCAGATGCGCGGGCACAGATGGCGCTGAGCGAGGCGGGGAGCCGGTTTGCGGCACCGTTGGGGAGGAGCTTCAAGGGCGTGCGAGTGGCTTGGTGGAAGGACTTGGGCGGGCAGCCGGTGGACCCGCGGGTACGGGCGATCGTGGACGGGCAGCGGAAGGTGTTTGAGGCTTTGGGGTGCATTGTGGAAGAGGCGGAGCCGGACTTTACAGGGGCCGCCGAAACGTTCAAGACGCTGCGGGAGTGGGGGTCGGCGTTGAGTCGGGCGGAGCTGGTGAAGCAGCATCGCGGCTTGTTTAAGGACACGATTCTGGGCGAGGTGGAGCGGGGTCTGAAGCTGACGGGGATCGAGGTGGGCCGGGCGGAGATGAAGCGGACGGAGTTGTATCACCGCATGCGGCAGTTCCTAGAGCGGTACGAGTACTTTGTGCTGCCGGTGAGCCAGGTGCCGCCGTTTCCGGTGGAGCAGCCGTATGTGATGGAGATCAATGGAACGAAGTTGGGCACCTACATCGACTGGATGCGGAGTTGCTATTTCATCTCGACGGTGGGGACTCCGGCACTGTCGGTGCCAGCCGGGTTTACGCCGGAGGGGCTGCCGGTGGGGATCCAGATTGTGGGACGTCATCGAGACGATTGGGGCGTGCTACAGATGGGCCATGCGTTTGAGGAGGCCACCGGAGTGGGGAAACGGCTACCCCCGCTGTTGGGTTAACAGAGAACGCCGAGATTGCGGGTCGCGAAGTTCTCCAGGTTCGGGAAGATCCCGTTGAGGGCAGCGATGACCCTCTGCAGCAGTTGGTCGGATGCGGTTGCGGCACTCGCGAAGAATTGACGAGCCCTGCTCGCCAAAGCTTTTCGACCAACCGGCCCCGACGGCGCTGCCTCTCCGACGAGCATGGGCTTGTGGCGCTCGGTC
>CANNLB010000134.1 GCA_947505565.1 Acidobacteriota bacterium
GCCGAGGCGGGCGATCATTTCGGTAGCTTCTTTGGCGAGTTTGGGGTTCAGTTCGACGCCGACGGCTTTGGCGCCGAATTTTTGGACGGCGGTGATGAGAATTCGGCCATCGCCGCAGCCGAGATCAACGACGACTTCGCCGCGCTTTACATTGGCCGACTCGAGCATCTGCTCGATGATTTCCTTCGGTGAGGGGACGTAGGGCGCAAGACGCTGCGGGGCTGAAGGCTGGGCAGCCAACGGGAGCGCGGAAAGGGCTAGGAGAGAGTAAATGACAAACTTCATGATTCCCTGAACAATTCCTCTATTGAGGTTGACGTAAGCGAGCGGATGGCGTTTCCGCGGTTTGCGAATATCGTGAAGTCTACTGGGTCGGTGAATGCTGGGTGAGTCGGGTGGTGCTGCGGGTCTTCACGATGCGGTTTACCACTTCTGAGGTGGCGAGCCAAAGATCGCGCGGTTTACTGATAGTGTACTCCTGTCCTTTGAAGTATTTTACGGCGTGAGAGATGGAGTCGCGCCAGGGGATCTGGGCCGGGTAGAGATTGTAGTTCAAATAGAAGAGCGGGTAGTCGAGGGAGCCTACCTCCTTCAGCGTCTCGGCTTCGACATTCTGTTCGAGCATTACTTTGGGGCCGGCGAAAATAATGGCCTCGGCCTTGTTCGTTCCTCCGAGTTCGGCACGGATCAGTTCGCTCAGGAACTGGGTTTCACTGTGTTTGATGGCCAACTTGCTGAGATCAACGGTGCCGAGTTTCATCTTGTTGAGGGCATCGCCGAGGGCGGGGAAATCGAGTCGATCGACGTTTTCCTGTCGGTGGAGTACTTGTTGGCTGGCCATGGAAAAGGCGACGAGAGAGAATTTGCCGATTTTTGGTTCGCGGACAATGGAACGAAGAATTGAGACGAGCGCCGTGGTGTCGAGCGAGCGCATGACCGTGCTCCGGGGGTTCTGGGGCGCGTAGTTCAGAAGAATCTTGACGTTGATCGGTTCGTCGTTGGAGGTGCGCTCGATGGGAGGTTCGTCTTTGAAGCTCTCCTGATCCGACGCGCGGATCGTGCTCGGCGGGATGACCATCGCCATCTGGCTTTCTTTGTTGGTGAGGGCGGCGTCGACGTCCCAGTAGTTGGAGCAAATCCTTTCTGAGCGATCGCGCATGAGCCAATCGACGTGATATTTTCCTTCGCCGAGATCGAAGCCTCCGTAGAGTGAGGCTTCGCCTTTGGCCTCTTCCTCGATTTCGGGTACCCTGATTTTTTGGGTGAAATAAACCGGACTGTCGGGGGTTTCGAGGGGGGCGACGCGAAAGATGATGGTGAGGATGTTTTCCTGTCCGGCCAGTTCTTTGAGCGGAACGGTGACTTCGAAGCCGGCGTGAAACTTGAGGTCGAAGCCAACGAGGGCTTTGTTTGATGGAGTGACGTGGCAGGGAAGATCGTGCCGGGCCTCCTTCATTTCGAAAACCGCCATGTCGGTTCCGAACAAGCGAATGGGGCCACCGTTTCCATTCATTACGGTCTGTGCCGTGGCGGGCAGATAAAGCACAAGTGGCAAGCTGGCTAGCAGCAGAGGCCGGAGCGGGTAACGTTTGGACACGAACAAACGACGCACTTTCCCTCACAATTTGAACGGCGCGATTTCCCTGAACCGAACGGTGACAACTCGGTCGCCAGCTAGCACAGCGCCAGCCAGTGGATAACCCGTATTATGAACCAGATTCCCGACGATGCAACAGGGGAGTTTACTTATTTCTCTTTTGGAAATTCTGAGTAGGACTGTCGAGGGTCCTGGGCTGGCCGCTGCAAAGGCGTCCGCTATGCTAGAGTTCTAGAATTATGGCATCACGTAGCGTTAATAAGGTCATTCTGGTCGGGCACCTAGGCAAAGACGCCGAAACGAAGTTCACGCCTTCGGGCGTATCGATGACGCGGTTTTCCGTAGCGACGAGCCGCCGCTTCAAGGACCAGGCCACCGGGGAGTGGAAAGAAGAGACCGACTGGTCGAATGTGATCCTTTGGCGCGCGGAGAACGTGGCGCCGTACCTGACGAAGGGGAAGCAGGTTTACGTGGAAGGCCGCCTGCAGACGCGGAGTTACGAGGACAAGGAGGGCCAGAAGAAGTATTCGACCGAAGTTGTGGCCGATGATGTGATTCTTCTCGGTGGACGTGGTGGCGAGGGTGGCGGCGGTGATGCCGGGTTCAATCAGGAACCTCGGATGATGTCGGGTCCCCGGGCCTCGGCTCCTCGTCCCGCAGCGACGCCCAGTTCGGGGGGCGGGTCTCCTTTTGACGCCGGGATTAGCGACGATGACGTTCCGTTCTAAAGCGGGACACGATTCGGTTCCAAATCGGTACTGGCTTTTCCCCTGCTATTGTTTTCAATAGGTTGGCGATTGGCATGAGACTTGCTTTCGTCTTAGGCGGAGGTCGTTGTCATGCCAGAATTTGCTTCCCTATTTGATGTTGTTCCCGAACCGGTTCATGATCCGATGGATTTGAGCCGGTTTAACGAAAGCGTTGGTTCGCCGAAGACGCTTGTTCGCTCCTACGTTGAAGTGCCGGACGGGCGTTACCGCGCTCAGATTACCGATTTGGAACTGGGACTGGCGTCGACCGGCAACCCGATTTTGAAGTACGGGCTGAGGGTTTCGATGGGCGAGTTTGCGGGTCGAATGATCTGGAAGCGTCGGGTGATCACGGTGAACACGCTTCGATTTATGAAAAAGGATCTGTTGACCTGCGGTCTCCTGCTGGATCGTTTTTCCCACCTCGGGCGGCGTTTAGGAGAGTTGCAGGGCGTTGGGCTGGAGGTCAGCAAGGTGACCAAGGGTGATAGTTCCGATGTGTACTTTCATCGCCGGGTGGTGGATTGATGAATGGGGTGATGGTGGATTCCCGGGTCGACCTCCGTTTTTTTGACGAGATGTACCAGAACGAGGTGGTGACCGAGCAGGATCTCTGGAACGCGATTCCGGATGGGAAGTACGATGTGCGGGTCGAAAAGGTCGAGTTGACCCAATCGAAGAGCAGCGGTAATCCGATGCTGAAATGGACGTTGCGAATTATCAGTGCGACGTTTCACAGCCGTCTCGTATGGAAATATCGAGCGATTACTGAAAACACGCTGGAATACGTAAAGGATGACCTTTTCATCTGCGGGCTGAATTTGCCGCAGTTCTCCAGTTTGCCTGCGCATCTTGCTTCGCTTCAGGGCTTGGAGTTGGAGATTCACAAAATCTCTAAGGGGGAGGATTCGAACATCCGCTTTCACCGGCGACTGGGATCGGTTCAGCAAGGGGATGGTGGGGTGTGTGACGACGACATTCCGTTCTGATCGAACGTCATTTTGGGGAGGTGTTTGGATCGGAGTTGCCGTTGGAGTGCCGGGGGACTTATCGTAGAGAGTTACGAACCGTTTCAATTTATGTCCACGAATACTCCTATCACAGTCGCCCACGGCGACGGCATCGGTCCCGAGATCATGGAGGCCACCCTCCATATCCTGAAGGAGGCGGGTGCCCGCCTCGATATCGAAACGATTGAAATCGGCGAGAAGGTTTACCTCCGCGGCAACTCTTCGGGAATTGAACCCAGCGCGATCGAGTCGCTGCGCCGCACCAAGGTTTTTTTGAAGGCTCCGATCACGACGCCCCAGGGCGGCGGCTTTAAGAGTCTTAATGTGACCACCCGCAAGATGCTCGGGCTGTATGCCAATATCCGTCCGTGCGTGGCTTATCACCCATACGTGGA
The DNA here is from genome assembly GCA_947505565.1 of Acidobacteriota bacterium. GTDB lineage: Bacteria > Acidobacteriota > Terriglobia > Bryobacterales > Bryobacteraceae. Next base: position 3,752 of record CANNLB010000134.1, read on the forward strand.
CACGTTGCATCCCAAAATGGACGTCGTGATCGTCCGAGAGAATGAGGAGGACACCTATGCTGGGATTGAACATCGCCAGAGCCAGGATGTCTACCAATGTCTGAAGCTGATCTCCCGGCCCGGTTGCGAGAGGATCGTTCGCTACGCTTTTGAATACGCGGTCCGGAACAATCGCAAGAAAGTGACCTGCTTCACGAAAGACAACATCATGAAGCTCACCGACGGTTTGTTCCACAAGGTGTTCGATGAGATCGCGCCCGAGTATCCGCAGATCGAGAACGAGCATTGGATTGTGGACATCGGTGCCGCCAAGCTTGCCGATACGCCAGAAATTTTCGACGTGATTGTGATGCCGAACCTTTATGGGGATATCCTTTCCGACGTGGCGGCGCAGATTGCCGGCTCGGTTGGTTTGGCCGGCTCGGCGAACATTGGAGTGAAGTATGCGATGTTTGAGGCAATCCATGGATCGGCGCCGCGGCGCGCTGGTCAGAACCTCGCCAATCCATCGGGATTGCTCCTTGGTTCGGTGCTGATGCTGGTCCATATTGGTCAAGCCGATATCGCCGAACGCGTTCACAATGCTTGGCTGAGGACGCTCGAAGAGGGAATCCACACCTACGACGTGTTCACTGAAGGGATTTCGACCCAGAAAGTGGGGACTAAAGAGTTCGCGCAGGCTGTCGCCGCCAATGTGGGCAAGGAGCCAGAAAAGCTGAAAGTCGTCCGCTACAGTAACGGGGCGGCGCAGGATCTGACTGACCGGGTATCGCATTATGTTCCGGAAGCGAAGGAACAGATCGGCGTTGATATCTTCATCAACATCGTCCCTGAATCTGCGGACGCTTTTGGCGCTGCTCTTTCGACGGTCGCGATCGACGGCGTGAAACTGGTGATGTTGTCCAATCGCGGCGTCAAAGTGTGGCCGAATGGTTTCCCGGACACTTTGACCTGTGACACTTGGCGCTGCCGGTTTATGTCCTCGGTGACCGAGAACGGCCCAGTGACCCATGCTCAAGTCATCGCTCAGTTACAGGCGCTTTTAGATGCCGGTTATGATTTTGTCAAGTATGAGAGCCTCTGCACGTTCAACGGTCGTGCCGACTTCTCGCTCGGCCAGGGCCAGTAACTCAGCATGACGGAGCATCTCCTCGTCGGCGTGATTATGGGCAGTAAATCCGATTGGGATACCATGACCCACGCCGACGAGATGCTCAGCCATTTCGGCGTAGCGCATGAGTGCAAGGTGGTTTCAGCGCACCGGACGCCTGAGTTGCTCACCGAGTATGCGCGGACGGCCGAGGATCGTGGACTTCAGGTAATCATAGCCGGGGCTGGCGGTGCGGCCCATCTTCCGGGGATGGTGGCGGCCCACACGACGGTACCTGTCCTCGGCGTGCCGATTGAGAGTCACGCGCTGAAAGGGATGGACTCTTTGCTGTCCATCGTCCAGATGCCCGGCGGGATTCCGGTAGGGACTCTGGCAATCGGCAAACCTGGCGCGATTAACGCGGCTCTGTTGGCCATTCAGATTCTGGCGACGACACGTCCGGAACTGCGGTCCAAATTGCATGCGTATCGACGCGGCCTCTCTGACATGGTCCGCGAGCAAACGTTGCCATGACGTCTCGCCCGATACTGCCGGGAAGTACCGTCGGGATCCTTGGAAGCGGCCAGTTGGGACGGATGTTCGCCATTGCCGCTCGGCGGATGGGGTATCGGGTCCATACGTACTCTCCTGATACGGATACGCCGACTGGACAAGTTGCCGATCTTGAAATTGTGGCGCCTTATGAAGATCTGGATGCGGTTCGCCGATTTGCGTCCCAAGTGCGGGCGGTAACGTTTGAGTTCGAAAATATTCCTGCTGCAACAGCCGCAGCTTGTTCGGAATATTCGATGGTGCGACCGCGAGGGGAAGTCCTCCACACGACCCAAAATCGGATTCGGGAAAAGCGTTTTCTATCGCAGCATGGCCTGCCGTTAGCCCCATTTCGAGAGGTCAACTCCCTTGCTGATCTTGAATTGGCGATAGCGGCGCTCGGGACGCCTTGCATTCTAAAGACAGCTGGCTTTGGTTATGACGGTAAAGGTCAGATCAAGTTGTATAATCCGTCGGCGGCGGAGGAAGCCTGGCGGCGTGCCAACGGTCAAGAGTGTGTGCTTGAGGCCCTGGTTGATTTTGCCTGCGAGGTTTCGGTGGTGGCGGCGCGAGGGGTGGGCGGAGAATTTGTTCATTATGGTGTAGTGGAGAACGAGCACAAGAATCACATCCTGGATCTCAGTCGTGCGCCGGGACGTGTCAGCGAGCGAGTGCAGAGCGAGGCCATTGCGATCGCCCGCACCGTCATGGAGCAGTTGGACGCGGTTGGGGTGTTGTGTGTTGAATTCTTTCTGACGAAAGACGAACGCTTGCTGGTCAATGAACTGGCGCCGAGGCCGCACAATTCGGGCCACTTTACGTTTGACGCCTGCGTGACGAGTCAGTTCGAACAGCAGCTGCGGGCGACGTGCGGTCTTCCCCTCGGCTCGACGGAACTGCTTCGGCCCGCCGCGATGGCGAACTTGCTCGGCGACATCTGGCAGGACGGAGAGCCCGACTGGGCTGCCGCGTCTGCTTTCCCTTCGGTTAAGCTTCATTTGTACGGAAAGCTGTCGGCTCGGCCCGGGCGGAAGATGGGCCACCTAACTGCATTGGCTCCTACGGTGGAAGATGCGGTTGCTCAGGTCCTTGCGGCCCGCGCCGCGCTCTCGGAGTGTGTCGGAGATAAGAAAAGTTCTATTTAGAATCAACAGCTTACGGTGGTTTGTCGGTCGCGGATTGTCTGTAATTTGTTGATTCTAGGTGCGTGGAAATCTATCTCCGACAGACTCCTAGATGATCCCTGGGTGAGGTGAGCTTGGCATATTTCCTGCTGGGATTGCGGCTCTGCTTGGAGCTCTCGCTAGGTTCTGTTCGTTCTTCGGAAAACGTTGACGGCTCATCTGGTGGAATCGGCGGAGAGGCCCAGAGAGTGGGGGCGGGTCGGTTATTAGGGGCGAGGCTGTACTGTGTCGAGGACCGCCGTGTTGGCGGTGCGGTGGGAAGTTCGGAAAAGGTAAGGTTGGGAGGGCGCGATACTTTGGTCTGTCTGCTAGGAGGCGGCGGTCGGGCGGAGCATGCGGGAGGGGCTGGTGGGTTTGCTGTTTGGCGGCGGTAGTGGAGGGATGGTGTACGTGGA
>CANNLB010000135.1 GCA_947505565.1 Acidobacteriota bacterium
CGACCGGCGACGAAGTCGAGTTCGCTAAACGCGCCGAGCACCTTCTGCCAGCGGCGCTCGGTTTGCCGCTCTTCGCTGGAGAGCGTTCGCTCGCCGGGCCAACCGGCGGAGCCGAGAAGTTGGAGAAACGTCGCGGCCCAGTCGGAGGGGAATTTCGGTTCGGACGCGACAGAGAGGCCGGCGAGCGCTTCGCCGAGGCGGGGGCAGTCGTCGCCGCGGAGTTCGGCGGCGTTCAGGCGCAGGGTTTTGTCCCGGCGGAGCTTGGCGTCGAGACGGGCCCGGGCTCGGTACTCGCTGACGCCACCGAGCAGAAACGGCGAGAGCAGCAGTTGGCCAATCTCAGACAAGGGCAGGGGGTGACACGCAAGATGGAGCAGACGCAGGGCGGAGTCGATGAGCGGGTAGTCGGTCAACGGTTTGCCGAGCGAGAGGTTGGCGAGATTGCCGCCGAGCGTTTCGCGGAAGATGGCCTCGACGAGGTCGCGACGGCCGGCTAGATCCTGCACGACGATGCCGACCGACCGGGCGCCGCGGGTTTCGACCTGCTGGCGGGCCCAGGCGGCGGCGGCCCGGAGTTCGGCGGTAGCATCCGGATATGCGGCGAGAGTGGCGAGGCCGGGTTGCCGGTTAGGCGAATCGGCGACGAAGTAGGGCCGGTCGCCGCGAGCGAGCAAAGCCACTTGCTGGGGGGTGAGTTCATCGAAGCCGGTGAGCCAGAGTTCGGCGGAGACAGGGTTGATCGTATCGGCGAGCAAAGCCGAGCAAAGCCAATCCCGCCGGTCGCATTGTTCGGTGAAGTCGGCGGCCCAAGCGGCGAAAGCGGCGGTATCTTCGGTCTCTTCGAAGGCGGGGTGATCGAGCGGGACGCGCCAGGCGCAGAGCAGGGCCCAAGCCTGGGAGGCCATCTTGGCGGTAGCGGGACGATCGAGGAGGACCGCGTCGGGAATGGTCTGCTCCCAGAGGTAGCGTTCGGCGAAATCAGAAAGGAGAAGCTGGGAGGAGAAGCGATCCTGGTGAGCGTCGTGGAGCCAGTCGTCGTAACTGACGATGAGCGGCGAGGCCCAAGTGCGATGGCCGGCCGCCTGCTGCGCGGCGTCGAAATCGGCTCGCCATTTGCGGCACAGACGGCGGTTGGCGGTGACTAGAGTCGCGCCTTGCGCCAATGCGGATAGGACTCGTTCTTTCATTGCCGTAGACTCCATTGTAGACTGGGGCTCATGCGTACTTTAATTTTGGCCCTCGTGGCCACAGCGGCCCTCAGCTTGGCCCAGACCCCGGCTCCGTCGCCGTCCTTGAAGAAAGAAGCCACGTGCTACGAGTTGCGGACCTATGTCGCGGCACCCGGCAAGATGGAAGATTTGCATAATCGCTTCCGGAACCACACGATGGCCTTGTTCGCCAAGCACGGCATTCAAGTCATCGGCTTCTGGGGACCGAGCGATAAAGAGAAGGGCAGCGAGAATACGCTCGTCTATGTCTTGAAGTATCCGAGCCGGGAAGCGCGCGAGAAGGCATGGAAGGCGTTCGGTGCCGATTCGGTTTGGGTAGCGGCGCGGAAAGCGAGCGAAGTCAACGGCAAGCTAACCGATAAGGTCGAGTCGGTCATGATGGGCGAAGTGAACTACTTCACGGCGAAGTAAACCATGGCCAAGTTTCGCGCTTTGCTTTTGTCCGAGACCGGCGGGAAACTGACCGATCTGGAGACAACCGACCTGCCCCCGGGGGAGATCCTGGTGGAGGTGAAGTACTCCAGCCTGAACTACAAAGACGCGATGGCGATCGCCGGGCGGCCGGGGGTCGTCCGGAAATTTCCGATGGTGCCGGGGATCGACTTGGCCGGAGTGGTGGTGGAGTCGAGCGCGGCGGAGTTCCCGGCGGGGTCGGAGGTGGCAGTGACGGGCTGTGGGCTCGGCGAGCGGCACTGGGGGGGCTACGCGGGCTTTGCCCGGGTACAGAGCGAGTGGTGCGTTCCCGTGCCGGCGCCGTTCACGATACGGCAGGCGATGGCGATCGGGACGGCGGGCTTCACGGCAATGCAGTGTGTCGACGCGCTGGAGCGGAACGGGGCGAGGCCGGAAGGCCGGGAGATTGTGGTGACCGGGGCGGCAGGCGGCGTGGGCAGCGTGGCGATCGCGCTGCTGGCGGCGCGGGGCTTTCGGGTGGTGGCGTCGACGGGACGGCCGGCGCTGACGGAATATCTGAAGGGGCTCGGGGCGACCGAAGTGATCGACCGTGCGGTGTTGAGCGCGGAGTCTACCAAGCCGATGGAGAAGGAGCGCTGGGGTGGGGCGGTGGATACGGTGGGCGGGACGACGCTGGCGGCTTTACTCCGACAGATGTCTTCGAACGGCTCGGTGGCGGCTTGTGGGTTGGTTGGCGGGACGGACTTGGCGACGACGGTGCTGCCGTTTATTTTGCGCGGCGTGAATTTGCTGGGGATCAATTCGGTAGAGGTAGCCAACGCAGAGCGACGCCGAATTTGGCAGCGCCTGGCGGAAACGCTTCCGGTTCAAAAGCTCGAGGAGATGACGACCGAGATTGATTTGAGCAACGTCGTGTTCAACGCACCGCTGCTGTTGGAGGGTGACGTCCAGGGACGAATCGTGGTCGTAGGCTAATTGTTACGCAGCGTTAATTCTTTTGTCACCTTCAGTTGATACGCATAGAGTGCATGAAAAAAACATTACTCTTTCTAGCGATTGCTGGCGCTGGCTTGGCGCAGGATTTCGGGATCAAAAAGATCGGCGGATACTCGACGAATGTGTTCGACCAAGCAGCGGCGGAGATCGCCGCGTTTGACGCGGGAACTAAGCGGCTATTCTTCGTAAACGCGCAGGCGAATGTGGTGGAAGCGTTGGATATCTCGAACCCCGCGCAGCCGCGGCAAATTTTCCGGATCTTCATCTCGCCGCTGTTCGGGGCCGGGGTGAACAGCGTAGCGGTAGCGAATGGAGTTCTGGCGGTAGCGGTGGAAGCGCGGCCGAAGACGGATCCAGGTTCGGTCGTGTTTTATGACATGAACGGAAATTTTTTGAGCGGCGTTAAGGTTGGACCGTTGCCAGACATGGTGACATTCACCCCCGACGGCAAGAAAGTGTTGACCGCGGACGAGGGCGAGCCGAGCGACGACTATAAAGTGGACCCGGAAGGTAGCGTCTCGATCATTGACATCAGCATGGGTGTGGCGAACGTGAAGCAGAGCGACGTGCGGACGGCCGGTTTTAAACAGTTCAACGGAACCCGTCTCGACCCGAGCATCCGGATCTATGGCCCCGGGGCGACCGTGGCGCAGGACATCGAGCCCGAATTCATCGCGTTTTCGCCTGATTCGAAGACGGCCTGGGTGACACTGCAGGAGGCCAACGCGTTTGGCATTTTGGACGTTGATTCGGCCGCGTTTACCCGGCTGGTGGGTTTGGGCTTTAAAGACCACAGCAAGCCGGGCAATGGCTTCGACGCCAGCGATCGGGATACCAAAATCAACATCCAGAATTGGCCGGTTTTTGGGATGTACCAGCCGGACGCGGTCGTCTCGTTTCAAGCCAAGGGCAAGACGTGGCTGATTACTGCAAACGAGGGCGATTCCCGCGCTTATACGGCTTACAACGAGGAGGTTCGGGTGAGCACTCTGCGGCTGGACCCGACGAAGTTCCCGACCGGCGATACGCTGAAGCGCCCCGAGAATCTGGGCCGTTTGACGGTGACGAACGCGACGGGTGATACCGATAAAGACGGCGATTTCGATGAGCTGTACGTGCTCGGCGGCCGGTCGTTCTCGATCTGGGATACCTCGGGTAAGCTAGTTTATGACAGCGGCGACATTCTGGAGCAGATGGCGGCTAAGCTTTACCCGGCGAACTTTAACGCCAGCAGCACGAACAATACGCTGGAGGATCGGAGCGACAATAAGGGTCCGGAGCCGGAAGGCATCGCGATTGCCGAGCTGAACGGCAGGATCTATGCGTTCATCGCGCTGGAGCGGATGGGCGGAGCGATGGTGTTCGACGTGACGGATCCGGAAAAGCCGGTGTATGTGACGGCGATCAACTCGCGGGATTTTGCGGGCAACCCGACGGCCTTCACGGCGGGCGACTTGGGCCCGGAAGGGATTCTGGCGATCACAGCGGCGCAGAGCCCGAACGGGAAGCCGTTGCTGATCACTTCGAACGAAACCAGCGGCACGATCGCGATCTACGAGATGACGCCTCCGGCACCAGCGGTGGTGTTGGAAGCGAAGATCGTGACCCAGGGACGGGATGTATTTGCGCTCGAGACGAGCTTGGACGGCAGCACCTCGACCGGACCCGGATTGACGTACCAATGGCGTTCGACCGGACCATCGGCAGCCCTGTCCCCCGCGGCGGCAAATACACCGAAGGTGACAGTGCAGTTCGGCCAAGGTCAGGCAGCGTATACGTTCGAGTTGACCGTGACCGACACGGCGGGCAACAAGAGCGTAACGACGACGACGATCAACTATTACGGGCGGTAGTTTCGGCCTGTCTCACGTCGACTCGGCTGAGCAGGATGAAGCCGATGACGAAGAAGACCACGAGCGAAAGGATCGCGCTGCGATAGCTCCCCGTAGTCTGTAACGCCAGAGCAAAGACAAGGGGACCGAGCCAACTGGTCCCCTTGTCGCTTATTTCATAGACGCTGAAGTACTCGGCTTCCTTGCCGACCGGGATCATCAGCGAGAAGAGTGATCGGCTGAGGGCTTGGCTGCCGCCCATGACCAAGCCGACAATGAAGGACATGATGAAGAACTCTTGATGTGTCTTGACGGCGACGAAGATATAGCCGAGGGTGAGGGCCCAGATGACGAGGGCGAGGAGGATTGCTTTTTGGGCGCCGAGGCGGGAGGCGATGAAGTTGAAGAGCATGGCCCCGAGGAAGGCGACGAACTGGACCATCAGGATGGCCATGGTCAACTTGGACATCGGCATTTTGAGTTCATCGCTGCCGAACTGGCCGGCGAGGGAGATGACGGTTTGGACGGCGTCGTTATAGATGAGATAGGCGATGAGGTAGAGCATCGTCTGGGGATAGTTCCGCAGATCCTTGACGGTATGAAAGAACTGGCGGAAGCCGACAGAAACGATGTTTTCGCCGGGAGGTAATTGCTGGGGGGTGCCGCGGTTACGGAGGCGGGCGAGGGGAATCAGAGTGAAGCCGGCCCACCAGAGACCGGCGGAGGCGACGCTAACCCGGACGGCGAAGGCTTCGGTGACGCCGAGGGCTTCGGCATTGGAAAAGAACGCCAGATTGAGAATGAGGAGGAGTCCGCCGCCGAGGTAACCGAAGCCCCAGCCGCGGGAGCTGACTGAGTCGCGTTCTTCGGGAGTGGCGAGTTCGGAGAGGAAGGAGTTCGAGATGACGTTGGCGGCACCGAAGGCGACGTTGGCGAAGATGAAGAGGCCACCGCCGAGGAGGTAGCGTTCGCCCTGGACGAAGAACATGGCCATGGTGGCGAAGGCGCCGAGGTAGGCGAAGAGCGCCAGGAACTGGCGTTTGCTGCGCTTGTAGTCGGCCAAGGCGCCGACGAGGGGGAGGACGAAGACCTGACCGATGACCGAGAGCGAGACGCAGTAGCCCCAGAAGGCTCGGGGATCAATGTTGAGGCCGAAGGGGTGGATGAAGCCATCGGAGCCGGCGGCATTGCGGGCGATGGAGGTGAGATAGGGTCCAAGGAAGAGGGTGAGTACGGTGGAGGCGAAGGCGGAGTTCGCCCAGTCGTAGAAGTACCAGCCGACTTGTTCGCGTTTGCGTTCTAGAGGTGTTTGCTGAGAAAGTTCCATGCGAGGTCTCCGCGCCATTCGTGGCCGCCGTTGAATTCCTGATAGTCGACTGTTGGATGGTGCACTTTGGCTTCCGCGATGGCGCGGCGGACGCTTTCAAGGGGGGCTGCTTTGTCGGTGAGGCCGACTTGAATTTGCAGAGGTCGGGGGGCGATCAGCGCGACCTGTTGCGGGGAGGTGAGATCGAGGGGGCGTCCGCCGATGACGGTTTCCCGAACGAGAGGGGCTTCGCGGAAGGAGCAGGAAGCGACGACGACTTTGATGCGGGGATCGAGGGCGGCGATGTAAAGGGAGTAGTAGCCGCCGTAGGAAAGGCCGATCATGGCAATACGGCGGGGGTCAATTTCGGGGCGGGTGAGGAGGGGGTCGAGGGAGCGGATGACGCGCATGGCTTCGACGGCCATGAGGCTGGAGCCGGCGTTGCGAAATTTGAGGTCGAGTTCGGCGCGGACTTCGGCGGGGATGGGGGTGCCGGTGTCACGGTCACGGAAGGGGTACATGACGAACTGGGGGGCCCAGACGACGTAGCCTTGGCGGACGGCGCCGCGGATCTGGTCGTGATAGTTGGAGCCTCCCTTGAAGAGGGCCATCTCGGGGAAGCCGCCGCCGCCGTGGAGCGAGACGACGAGAGGGGCGGGAGCTTTGAGACCTTTGGGGACGAGATAGAGGCCGTAGGTTTCGAGATTGGAGGCGACGGTGACCCAGCAGCGGGAGTAGGTGGCGATTTCATCCTCGCCCATGGTTTCGCAGCGGAGAATGGGCGGGGCGGTGAAGCCGGGCGGGGGGAAGCCGATGCGGGAGCGGAATTGCTGGCGGAGCGAGTCGGCGGGGGCGAGGGAGTCGGCGAACTTGTTCAGTTGGCGGTAGTCACCCTCGCGGTGGGGCCGGGATTTCTGGAAGTCCTCTTCGAACAGGGGAGCTTGGGCTTGGAGGGCGATGGGCAGGAGGATTAGCGCGACGCGGAGCATATGGATTAGAGTAAACGATACGCTATGACAAACCTGTTGCGTGGGACCTTTTTTTTGATTTTGGTGGGGTTGGCCGGGGCTCAACCCGCGGATGAGAGCCGGCGGCTACCGGTGCCGAATCGGGTGAAGACGGAGGTGGTGCCGAAGGCGCTGCTGGGGAAGAGCTTTATGCCGGGCGGAACGTTGGGGACTTAT
>CANNLB010000136.1 GCA_947505565.1 Acidobacteriota bacterium
GGGGGGGGGGGGGGGGGGGGGGGGGGGGGGGGGGGGGGGGGTCGGTGCCGCGGCTGGGGGGGGCTGATCGGTCGGCGACGCGGACGCTTTTGCGGACGATTACGAGCGATAACGCCCGGTTTCAGAAGATACCGATTCGACTGGCCGGGCATGGGTTGCGGCGGTGGGTAGCTACAGATCCGACTTTTTGAAGGTGGCGACGCGAACGGCACCGTCCCGCCAGACGACGAGGATTTGGTTTCCGGCGATGGCGACCTTAGGGACGCCGGGGGCACGACCGCCGGGGACTTGAGCGACCGTGATGCTCTTGCGGAGTCGCCCGTCGGGGGTAATGCGACGGAGGCGGACTTCGGCTTTCTCCACAGAGGTTTTTTCGAGCCAGACGACGACATCCGCGGCGACGGCGGGTCGGCCGAGGGGGTTGCCGTCATCGACTCGCAGGGGAGGGCCGAAGGTGGTGCCTCCGTCGGTGGACTGGAGGAGCTGGACGCGGGGGGTGTCGTGGGCGCGGGTGAACCAGGCGAGAGAGACGCGTTGGCCGTTGGCGGCCATGGCCGGGCCATCGGTGGGGCAGCCATTGATCTTCCAGCCATCGGGGTGAGCGGTGCGGGGCGCGGTCCAGGTTCCGGCGGTCCAGCGGACCAAGGCGACGTCGCGGATTTCGCCGGGCTGATGATCGCGATAGGCGGCGAGGAGGCCGCCGGGCGTTTTGACGACGGCGGTTTGGCAGCAGGAGCAGACGTCGACATCGAGTTCGCGGTCGTCGATGGCATGGCCTTGGCCGTCGAGGGAAACGTAGCGGAGCGTTTTGCGGTGTTCGACCGGGGAGGGAGCGAGGTAGACGGCGCCGGTGCCATCGGGGACGAAGCTGAGGAAGCCGGCGTAGTCCTCTTTTTCGTCTAGGTTTTTTCCGAAGATCTGGGTCCATTTGCCGGGGCTATCCCGACGGGCGACGCGGATGCCGTAGCCGTATTTATCGGCGTCGTCGGGGCGGGTTAACCAATGGGCGACCATGAGTCCGTTGGGTTGCACGGCGACGGCGGGGAAGTCGGCCCAGTTGACGAACCAGCGGTTTCCGCGGGCGACTTCTTCGGCGGGGGACCAAGCGTGGCCGGTCCATTGGGAGAATTTTAGGGCGTGGCCTGCGGGGCCGAGCGGCTCGATCCAGGAGAGATAGACGGAGCCATCCGGGCCGGTGGCGACATTGGCCATGCCGCTTTCGGGTCCGGTGGGGGGATCAACCCGTTCGGCGAGGGCGAGACTGATTCCGATGGAGAGTAGGGCGATCCACTTCATGTTTCAGTTCAATGGTAGCGCTGATCCGGGGTGGGCGATTGCCTTGTTGGATGTCGCTTTTTGCTGACAGAGGTAACGGCAGATCGCCCCTAATCCTTGAGCGGGAGACTTAAAACAGTTCAACCAAGGCACGAGGATGAACTTCTTCTGGGTGGCTGCGGGGAGGCGGGCGGTTTCGGGGGGGGCACCAGAAAATCGACGCGCCGGCAAGGCCGGCCCAGCCAAACTGTATAGCCTTCATTTGATTCACCTCGTGCCAAGACGCGGGAATTTTCTCGAAATTGGCTCAATCGTAGAGAGGGGGTTCGCCGTGGGGTCGAGTTTTCCAGCGGCGGTGGATCCAAAGCCATTGGTCAGGGTAGGCGCGGATGGCGGCTTCGAGCGCGTTCTGGATGCGCTGGGTATCGATGAGGGTATTTCCGGTGATGCCGACGGGGGCATTGAACTTCAGGATGTATTTCCCTTCCCCTGGGGACCAGACAGCATAGCCAGGGATGACGGCGGCGCCGGTGCGGGCGGCGAGTTTTGCGAAGGCAGGGCTGACGCAGGCCTTGCGACCGAAGAAGTTCACGAAGAGGCCTTCGTCGAGGCCGACGTTCTGATCGACCAGGATGCCGACGGGTTGGTTGGCGGCGAGGGCCCGAAAGATGGGCCGGATACCGTCGGCTTTGCCGATGACGATGTTGCCGCTGCCGACGCGGCGGGCGTGGACGAAGGCGTCCAAAAGCGGGTTATCGAGGGGGCGGACGACGATGTACATGGGCTCCGTCATGAGGGCGTGGGCGTAGGCGGAGAGCTCCCAGTTGCCGAGGTGAAGCGTGGCGAAGAGGACGCCTTTGCCTTGGGCTTTGGCGGCTTCATAATGTTCGAAGCCTTCGTAACGAATCCAGTTGTGGACGTTGGACTTATTGATGCGGGGGAAGCGGGCGAAACAGACGAGGAGGCTTCCGATGGAGCGAAAGACGCCGTCGACGACTTTCGGGTTCATACCGGCGAGTTGGCAGTTGCGGAGGGCGACGCGGCGGAGTTTGGGGACGACGCGGTCGAGGATTTTGGCGTAGAGCGTACCGAGGAAACGGGTAGGTCCGAAGGTGACCGTGGCGAGCAAGATCCGCACGAGCCAAAACTCGGCGAGGTTGCGCCGTTGACTACGCAATCCACCCGCCTCCGAGGACGAGGTCGCCATCGTAGACGGCGGCACCTTGGCCGGGGGTGACGGCGCGTTGGGACTGGTCGAATTCTACCTCGACGAGGCCGTTCTTCAGCGAAAGCGTAGCGGGGGCCGGGACGTGGCGGTTGCGGATGCGGACTTGGGCGCGGATGGGTTCCGAGGGGGCGGCGATGGAGATCCAGTTCATGTCGCGGATGGCGAGGCGGGTGGTCAACAGATCGGCGGGGCTGCCGACGGTGACGCGGTTGGAGGCAGGTTCGGTGGCGATGACGTAGAGCGGTTCGGGGGCGGCGACGCCGAGACCGCGGCGCTGGCCGACGGTGTAGTTGTGGAATCCGGCGTGGCGGCCGAGGACCTCGCCGGCCTGGGAGACGATGTCGCCGCCCGACTCGGGCAGCGCGATGCCCTGTTCGGCAGCGTAAGCGGCAATAAACGCGGCGTAGTCGCCGTTAGGGACGAAGCAGATTTCCTGGGAATCCTGCTTTTCGGCCACGGGGAGGCCGGCTTCGCGGGCAAGTTCGCGGGTCTCGGTTTTGAGCATGTGGCCAAGGGGGAAAAGTGTTTTAGACAGTTGGGGTTGGGTGAGGCCTAGGAGAAAATAGGTTTGGTCCTTGGTCTGGTCGACGGCGCGGCGGAGTTGGTAACGGCCAGTGGGTTCGTCGAAGGAGACGCGGGCGTAGTGGCCGGTAGCGATTTTTTCGGCACCGATGCCGGAGGCCATCTCGAGGAAGGTTTCGAACTTGATGAAGTTGTTGCAGAGGGTGCAGGGGATGGGGGTGCGGCCGTTCAAGTAATCGTCGACGAAAGGGCGCACAACGTGTTGTTCGAATTGATCTTCGAAGTTGACGACGTAGTAGGGGATGCCGAGGAATTGGGAGACGTAGCGGGCGTCATAGACGTCGTCGATGGAGCAGCAACGACCACTTGAAGCCTCACTTGAGAGCTCAGGCAGACGGCGTTGATTCCAAAGCTGCATCGTCATGCCGACGATGGGTTGGCCTTCCTTTTTGAGCAGGGCGGCGACGGCGGAAGAGTCCACGCCACCGGACATGGCGACGGCGATGAGTCCATTAGACATAAGTTGGGGATAGCTTGCGGAGATGGTTGACGGAGGCGGTGACGGCGACGATGAGCTCGTCTACCTCATTTATGGTATTCGATTCCCCTAGAGAGAAACGGATGCAACTCTTTGCTTGTTCACGAGTTAAGCCGATAGCGAGGAGGGCTGGGGACGGTTCCACGGCACCGGAGGAGCAGGCGGCACCGGAAGAGACGGAGAAGCCGCGGAGATCGAGGCCGATGACGAGGGCTTCGCCTTCGAGGCCGGCGAAACGGATATTGGTCGTGTTCGGCAGGCGGGGGGAGGCGGCGCAGTTGACGATCGAATCGGGCACGGCGGCGAGGAGGCCGGCTTCGAGGCGATCGCGGAGGGCGGTGAGATCGGCGAGGGGCCGGGCGGCGGCGGCACCGAGGGCGACAATGCCGGGGACGTTTTCGGTGCCGGCGCGACGGCCGGATTCGTGGCGGCCGCCAAAGAGTTGGGGATGGAGTTCGACACCTTGGCGGACGTAGAGGGCTCCGATGCCTTTTGGAGCGTACATTTTATGGCCGCTGAGGGAGTAGAGATCGACGCCGAGCGTCGAGAGGTTCAGGGGGAGGCGACCGGGGACCTGGACGCCATCGGAGTGGAAAATGGCTCCAGTTTCATGGGCGACGGCGGCGAGTTCGGCGATGGGTTGGAGACAGCCGAGTTCGTTGTTGGCGTGCATGATGGAGACGAGGCTGGTGCCCGGTCGGAGGGCGGCGCGGAGGGCTTCGGGGGTGATGAGGCCGTCGGAGTTGGGATGGAGGACGGTGAGGTTGGGGAGTCGGGCGAGGGGCTGGGCGACGGCGGGATGTTCGAGCGAGGAGGTTATGACGTGGCGGTGGGTGCCGGCGAGGGCGAGGTTGTTGGACTCGGTGCCACCGCTCGTGAAGACGATTTCTTTGGGGGAGCAGCCGAGGCGGGCGGCGAGTTGGCGGCGGGCGGTTTCGAGGAGTTGCTTGGCGCGCTGGCCGTGCTGGTGGATGCTGGAGGCGTTGCCGTAGGATTCCGACAGCACTGGGAGAAGCGCGGCGAGAACGTCGGGGGCGACCGGGGTGGTTGCGTTATGGTCGAAGTAAGCCACGCTTGATGGTAGCCGAATAGATAGAATAGGGTCCATGCTTGTCGCCAACCCTAAGGGCAACTATTCTTTTGTGCGCGGAATCGCGCCGTATTCGGGCGGGGCCGTGGCCGCCGATGGATTTGAGATTGTGCATGCGCGGTTTGGACAGCCGGTGCCGCTGGCAGCCGGATTTGAACGCGTGAAGGCGCACTTGGAGACGGTCGGGAGACCGTTGACCGCGCTCTGTTCGATGGAGTTGCGGTCTCCGCGGCCATTCACGTTTCAAGGCTTCAACGACTTCAACGCGGGCTACGTGAAGGTGCTGCAGCAGTGGGGGTTGTTCCTCGAAACGATGAACCCAGTGGCGCGGACAAACATCGCTCCGGAGATCGGCGCACCGGCCGAGCCGAGCCTTTACGGATTCGGGTATACGACGCCGTCGAAGATTGGCCGGAAGACGTTTATCGTGGCGGGGGCAGGCGAATTGCCGGAGGGGTCGCTGGACCCGCACGATGTGATTCGGCGGGGGGAGTTGTCGGCCGAAGCGCTGCGGGTGAAGGCGCAGTACGTGATGGGGTTGATGACGGGGCGGTTGGTGGGCTTGGGGGTGGCCTGGGATTTGGTGACGGTGGCGGAGATGTATACGGTGCATCCGGTATGGCATTTGCTGGCCGAGGATGTGGTGCGGAAGATGGGGTTAGGAGCGGCGCACGGGGTGACGTGGCACTATTCGCGTCCGCCGATTGAGACAATTGAGTTTGAGATGGACGTGCGCGGGTGCGCGCGAGAGTTGGTGCTGTAGATGCCGCTTGTGACGTTGACGACCGACTTCGGGAACGCCGACTACTTCGTGGGGGCGATGAAGGGCGTGATTCTTTCGATTTGCCCGAAGGCGACGGTGGTGGACTTGACGCATGAGTTGCCGGCGTATGAGGTTGGCGAGGCGGCGTTTGTGTTTGAGCAGGCGCGGCGATGGTTTGGGAAGAAGACGATTCATGTGGCGGTGGTGGACCCGGGGGTGGGGAGTTCGCGGCGGCCGCTGGTGGTCGAGGTGGACGGGCAGTATCTCATTGGCCCGGACAATGGGATTTTTTCGACGGCGTTGGGGAAGCCGGGGGCGAAGGCGCGGGCGATTACGAACGAGAAGTTGTTTTTGAAGCCGGTGAGTGCGACCTTTCACGGTCGGGATGTTTTCGCGGCTTGCGCGGGGCACTTGGCGGCGGGGTTGGTGCCGGCGAAGTTCGGCAAGCTGGTGAAGGACGGTTTGCGGTTGAACCTGGGGACGAATCAGCGGATTTCGAAGCGACAGTGGAGCGGGTCGATTCTGCGAGTGGACCGGTTTGGGAACCTGGTGACGAGTTTGTCGCTGGCGGAGTTTGGGTGGCTGGCGGATCGGCCCTTTGAGTTGGTGGTCGGTTTCGAAAAAGTGGCCAAGCGGGCGACGCACTACGCAGAGTGTGAGTATGGCGAGTTGTACGCCGTGATGGGATCGGCAGGATATTTGGAGATCGTTTTGCGGGAGGGATCGGCGGCGAAGCGGTTGGGAGTGGCCAGCGGTGCCCCGGTGGATGTGACTGGCTGGTAAACTTAAGGATTGTTATGAGCACAGCCACGTTACCGAAAACCCGCGCGAAAGAGTTCCGAGAGGCGCTTGCGCAAGGGGTGTTAGTCGCCGATGGCGCGATGGGCACGATGTTGTATGAGAAAGGCGTGTTCATCAACCGTTGTTACGATGAGTTGAACCTGTCGGCTCCGCACTTAGTCAAAGAGGTACACGAGGCTTATGTGAAGGCCGGGGCGCAGATTCTGGAAGCGAATACCTTCGGGGCGAATCGGGCGCGGTTGACGACGTTTAGCTTGGGCGACAAGCTGGTGGCAATCAACCAGGCGGGGGTTCGACTGGCGCGGGAAGCGGCGGGCGAGGCGGCGTTTGTGGCGGGGGCGATAGGTCCGAGCGGATTGCGGATGGGTGCGGCGGGACACACGACGGCCGAGGAGATGCGGGCGATTTTCGCCGAGCAAGCGGCGGTGTTGGTGCAGGCGGGCGTGGACTTGATCGTGCTGGAAACGTTCTACCAGATCGACGAGTTGCGCGAGGTGGTGTTCGCGGCGCGCGAGGCGGCCGGGCCGGAGATGGCGATTGTGGCGCAGGTTACGATCAACGACGACGGGGCGATGCTGGACGGGACGAGTACGGAAGACTTTACGGCGCTGCTGGATCAATGGCCGGTGGATGTGATTGGGCTGAACTGTTCGGTGGGGCCGAAGGCGACGCTGGAAACGATTGAGCGGATCATGAAGTGCACCGCGAAGCCGGTGTCGGCGATGCCGAACG
>CANNLB010000137.1 GCA_947505565.1 Acidobacteriota bacterium
GGCCGCGCCACTGCCAATCACTATCACATCGTGTACTTCGGGCGATTTTTGGATATACATTCTTAGGCTCCATGCTCCGGATGCGTGCAGCCCTTGAACTCCCGCAGGAACGTATTCGCATTCCAGCCAAGCTCCTGGGTTAGTCCTTCCTTCGTCCCGTAGTAACCGTCAATGGTCAGGTCCTTCAATTGTTTAAACACTCGATACGGCTCGGTTCCCTTCGTCTTGCTCCAGTCGGTCAGCAGCGCGATCTGCTTGGCCGCGTCGCCCTTGCCGAATCCCTGCTTCTTCACCCACGTCAGATCCTTCTTGAGCTGGGCGCCGAGCTTGGCATTGGTATGTGCCTGGAAATCGACGAAGTAGTGGACATTCGCATCGGCCGCCCCCGGGGTATCGGATCTGGGAATGATCTGCTCCACCAACTGTTCTAAAAGCGTCATTTCCTGCTGATTGAAAAATCGCGCTCTTTTCAGCGGGGGCTTCTCTATCTGCAAAAACCCATGCTGGGAATGGTCTTGCGCTTCGAGGAACGGAACGGCCGCAACTAAGCCTGCCGTCGCCTTTAATACGGACCGACGATCCTTCATATTCGCGCCTATTATATCGTTTTTCTGTGATAAACTGACGAATCTTCTATGAAATTGTTTTCGATCTTTCTCCTCTCGCTAGTAGCTTTCGCGCAATCAGACCGGGGTACCATATCGGGCACCGTCTCCGATCCGGCTGGTGCCCTTATTCCCAACGCGACCGTCACCGTCGTCAACCAAGCCAATGGCGTCAAACTCGCCCTTGCCACCACCCAAACCGGCAACTTCTCCGCCCCCTACCTTAACGCTGGACTCTATGAAGTCACCGTCGAAGTCCAGGGCTTCCGCAAGTCGGTCCAGAAGAATGTCCGCGTCCAAGTCGCCCAATCGGCGTCCCTCGATATCACGCTTCAAATCGGGTCAGCCGCGGAATCGATCTCGGTAACGGCCGAATCCCCTCTTCTGAATACGGACAGCGCGGCGTCGGCGACGACGATCAATCGCGAGCAACTCAATCAGCTCCCCCTCAACTTCGCCATCGGTCAGGGTGCGATCCGCAACCCGCTCAGCTTCACCCAACTGACGCCCGGTGCGTCGATCAATGGCTGGAACAACATTAAGGTAAACGGCGCTCCGGCCGGCACTTTCAAGATCATCTTTGAAGGGCAGGATTCGACGAGTTCGCTCGACGGTCGCGTCTCGGACGAGTCGCAGCCCTCGGTTGAAGCCGTCGAAGAGTTCACCCTGCAAACCTCCAACTACTCGGCCGAGTTCGGCCAAGTCGGTGGCGGGCTCTTCAACTTCACCTCCCGCTCCGGCACCAATCAGTACCATAGCTCGGTCTATGACTATTTCGTCAACGAAGCCTTCAACGCGGGCATCCCGTTTACGAACAATGGCTCGAACGGACTGGTTCGCCCCCGGGCCCGCCGCAACAACTTCGGCGGCACCTTTGGCGGTCCCCTGACCATCCCGAAGCTCTACAAGGGCGAGAACAAGACCTTCTTCTTCCTCAACTATGAGAAATACCTGAACAAAGAAGGCAAGTTCGACGGCTACGGCACGGTCCCGACCGATGCCTACCGGAATGGTGATTTCTCTGCCGCCCTCACCGGCCGCAACCTCGGCACCGACGGTCTCGGTCGGCCGATCCTTGAAAACACGATCTACGATCCGCGGACCAGCCGAGCCGCTGCCGACGGTCGCATCTACCGGGACCTTTTCCCGGGGAACATCGTCCCCACTTCGCTACTCGACCCCGTCGCGCTAAAGATTCAGGCCCTGATCCCTAAAGCCAGCAGCGCCGGACTCATCAACAACTTTGAACGCCGGTACAACTTCCGAAAGATTCAGGACATTCCGAGCGTGAAGATCGACCACAACTTCACCGGCTCAACGCGCGTCAGCCTTTATTATTCGTTGCAACGCACGGATAAGGACAACGGTCAGGAAGGGCTCCCCGATCCCATCAGCGCCCGTCGCGACCAAGTGATCCGCGCCCACACGACCCGTGTTAATTTCGACACTTCTCTCCGCCCTGCCCTGCTACTTCACCTCGGCGTCGGCTACCAGCGCTACCGCAACCCGGACTCGGCGCCTGAGGTGATCACCTCCTACGACGCCGCCGGTCAACTCGGCCTGAAAGGCGGTTTCCTCGCCGGCTTCCCGCGCATCACCGCCCTCGGTGGGGCCCAGGGTGGCCTCGGCTTCGACATCGGGCCGACCAACCGCACCCTGTACCTGCAGGACAAGCCCACGGCGGTCGCCTCCGCCACCTGGATCAAAGGCACCCACGCATATAAGTTCGGCGGCGAATGGAAGATGGATAACTTCACGAATCGCTCTACCGGTAACGTCGCGGGTAGCTATGCCTTCGCCGCCGCGCAAACCTCCATGCCGGCCCTGCAAGGGGTCGCTCTCCAAGGTGGCAACGTCGGCTTCAATTACGCCAGCTTCCTGCTCGGCTTCGCCAACAGCGCGAGTGTCTCCAATCCGCAGGACCCCCAATACCGCCGTCCCACTTATGGCTTCTTTGTCCAGGATACTTGGCGTTTGACCCGTAAGATCACCCTCGATTATGGCATCCGCTACGACTATCAACCCGCTTCGGACGAGCTTCATCAGCGGACCTCGATGTTCGATCCGACGGCCAAGAACCCGGCCGCCGGCAACCTTCTCGGTGGCATCCGTTATGCTGGCAGCGGCAACGGGCGCTGTAACTGTTCCATCTCGAACACCTATCCCTTCGCTTTCGGACCGCGAATCGGCATGGCTTACCAGTTCGCTCCGAAGTGGGTCGCCCGCGCCGGCTTCGCGGTCAGCTATGCCCAGGTCGCCAACTTCGCCTACATCGGCGGCGGCAACTCGCTCGGCATGGGTTTCAACACCATCAACTTCTCCAACCCAGCCTTCGCCGAACCCGGCGTCACTCTCCGCAACGGTCTGTCGTATAACGTCAACGAACTCACCTTCGCCAGCTACGATCCTGGCATCCGCCCGAGCCTGGGGCAGATCAACTCCCCGCCCGCGCTGGTCGACCCGAACAGCGGTCGTCCCCCGCGGATGGCGAATTGGAACCTGAGTCTGCAGCGCGAATTCGGTTCCAGCCTCGTCGCCGAAGTGGCCTATGTCGGCAACCGCGGCGCTTGGTTCCGCGCTGATGGCCTCAATGACTACAACGGCCTCACCAGCACTCGTCTGAAGTCTTTCGGCCTCGATATCGCCAACGTAGCCGACCGGAGCCTGCTGATCTCGCGGATCGATGCTCCGACGGTGACCGCTCGTGGATTCCGTAAGCCGTATGACTCCTTTGCCGGCTCCAACACACTGGCGCAATCGCTGCGGCCCTATCCGCAGTTCGGCGGCCTCGGCAGCCTTTGGGCCCCCCTCGGGAACACCTGGTACGACTCGCTTCAAATCAAGGTCACCAAGCGTTACTCGAAGGGCTTGACGGGCACAATGGCCTACACTTGGTCCAAGAACCTGACTAACGTCGAGAACCAATCCGGCGGTATCGTTCCGACCAACGACGTCTATAACCGCCCGAACCAGAAGGCCTTCTCGGTGAACGATCAACCGCAAGTGCTTGTGCTTGGTTTCAACTACGACTCCCCGCGGTGGAACAAGAACTGGGCGACCAAGGCGTTGCTGAGCAGTTGGACCCTCGGTGGCATCGTGCGTTATTCGAGCGGCTTCCCGATTCAGGCTCCGAACTCGAACAATGCTTTGGGCAGCCTGCTGTTCCGCGGCACGCGGATGAACCGCGTCAACAGCGAACCGCTCTATCTGCAAAACCTGAACAACGGCCAAAGCATCGATCCGTTCAAGCAACTGACACTGAACCCGAAGGCGTGGTCCGACGCGGCGGCTGGGGAATGGGGTTACGCCGCTGCTTACTATAACGATTACCGCTTCGCCCGCCGCCCGGACGAACAGCTTTCGTTTGGCCGTATGTTCCGGGTAAAAGAGCGTTACGTCATCTCCTTCCGGGCCGAGTTCTTTAACGTGCTTAACCGGACTTACTTGAATAACCCCGACTCGGGTAACCCGGCCGCCACGACGCAAATCAACAGCGCCGGGGTGGTTACCGCCGGGTTCGGTCGGATCAATCCCGCTAGCGTGGCCAATCCTCCCCGCAACGGTCAAGTAGTAGCTCGCTTCCAGTTCTAACCCGCTCCTGGTCGCGTGGAAGAGCGTCGCGCTCCTGACGGGGAGCGGCGCTCGTTTACTTCAGCAGGCCGTCGACTTCGACCTGCTATTTTCTCCTTCCCGATCAATTTCAGGAACTTTTCCCAAGCGGTGGGCTCGACGACTTCTAATGAACGAAGTTTCGCGGCGAACCTTCGTTCTTCGGCCAAGCGGCTGTTGAGATGTTCGAGTTCTTCCAACCGTTCGGCGGCGGCGGTTTCCGCCAGAGCCAAGTGTTGACTTGAGGCTCCAAACTCCGTGGCCAACTTGGCCAGCTTTTCGCGAAGGAGATCCCCGGAGCTGCGCTCGGAGATAAGCAACTCCCGAACGTGTTGCAGCGCCTCGGCACGTTCGGCGGCCGCCGGCTCCATCACGGCCAATCGCTGTCCCACTAAACTCTGTTCACTTATCAGCTGCGCCGTCTGCTCGCGAAGTTCCTGATTTACCGCCTGTTCTTTGCCCAGGAGCTGATTCATCGATTGCAGCGCAATCAGACGCCCGGTCGCCGCGTTTTCGGCCAATTCCAACTGTCGTTGCGCCACCACCAACTCGGCCTCCAGTTCGGACACGGTGCATATGAGTTGCGCCCTTGTGGCCTGCTCCTGAAGTAACAGAAGGTTGCCGTGCATTAGCGCTTCCAGCCGCTCGGTGGCGGCTGTTTCCACCAGAGCCAGGTGTTGACTTGAAGCGGCAAACTCCTCGGCCGACTTGGCCAATCTCTCGCGGAGTAGATCCCCGGAGCTGCGCTCGGAGTTAAGCAGCTCTCGAATGTGTTGTAGCGCTTCGGTACGTTCAGCGGCCGCCGGCTGCATCACGGCCAATCGCTGACCCACCAAACTCTGTTCGCTTGTCAACTGCGCCGCCTGTTCACGAAGTTTCTGGTTTACGGTCTGTTCTTTCCTCAGTAGCTGATTCATCGATTGCAGCTCAATCAACCGCTCGGCCGCGGCATTTTCGGCCACATCTAGCTGTCGTTGCGCCGCGGCCAACTCGGCCGCCAGATCAGTCACCGTGCGCCTGAATTGCGCCCCCGTGGCCTGCTCCTGGATCAACAGACGGTTGCCGTGCACGAGAGCTGCCAACCGTTCGGCGGCGGCCGGCCCAACCAAACCGATGCGTTGGCTCGTTAGCGTGACACGGCTGATCAGTTGGACCGCTTCCTCGCGCAACTCCTCACACCGAGCCTGGTCACCGGCCAGCAGATAATTGATACACCGTAACGCCTCGAGCCTTTCGGCAGCCGCGGTTTCGAAACGGATGCGACGGGCGAAAACGGCAAGGTCCTCGGTGAGCAGCGCGATCTCCTGGCCGAGTAAACGGATCCGGCGCTGAAGCTCCGCGATCTCATGGACCGGTTCGTCTCCGCGAGCCTGCAGCCCTTCCAGTTGCACGGTTGCCACCGCCAACTCCCGACGGCGCGGCAGAACCGCACCCTCGCTCCCTCCATCGCTCATCATCTGGCGCTTGGCGATCCGAAGTAACGCCATAACGTACGGCTCAATTACAGCGCCTCGAACCTCGTACGTAAGTGGTGCGCCGTAGATTTCAAACCCCGTCTCGTAACAAAGATAGTCAATCTGCCTAAATCCGTGAAAATGAAAGAACAGCAGGGGAACGTCACCAGCCAGCGGCTGGTTATTACTTATCCGAAGATCCGAAGTTTCAACATTCCAAGCCGCTACATTCGCCCCCGGATGCTCCAAAACCGCCACTCCCTCGAACCGTTTAGGAAAGGAATTCAAATACTTCTGATCGGCGTATTTGCCATCCTCACTGCGCGCGAAACACCATTCCAGACATCGGTCCAGCCACCATCCCAAGCACTCCAATCCACGTTCGTCCCGGCGAAAGGATACCCAGCCGACGTTGTAAATCCCAAAGCGCTCCTCGGCAAGCGGGTTACACTTATGACGGATGATCGCGACCGATCGGTCACCCAACTCCGTAAACAGCGGCTCCGGATTGGCATAGAAATGGAGGTCCGCATCCAGATAGGTGATCAAGTCAGTTGCCGGGTCGTTATCCAGGATGTACTTCGGCAAGGCGGGCGTGCAGGTAAAACAATACTCAACCAGGGAGCGCGTTTTCCGTGTCTCCACCAATCCAGGGGTTGCCCGTTCCAGCTCATCGATGCGGATCAACCGAACCTTGGGCAACCGCGCGTCCGTCATCCGGTTCCAGGTTTGTTCGTCCAGGCACAATACCCATAACGTAAAAACAGGATAGAGCCGATCCAACGACTCGTACAGGGCAATGCCGCGTTCAAAATAAGCCGAGTCGAAGTAAGTACAGAACTGGCGGGGCGGAGGCGCAACGGTAGACTCCGCCTCAATTGGAGCGGAGATCACGACATCCGTCGGAAGGGCCAACGCCCGGAAGATATAGCCTTTATAATAACCGCTCTCTCCCTCCGGCTGGTTCGTATCCAGCGCGGGAAAATCGGAGACTAACTCATAGCCCTCGTGGAAATGAGCGAGGAAACGCTCCTCGGACAAGAACCACGAAGGATAACTTGCCGGATAAATCCACTCCGGCACCCGCTCTACCGTCAGGCGGTCCACTCCCCGGCTGAGGAATGCGGTTCGGTCCACGATGACGGTGGAAAACCGATGGGTCAGCACCCCCGCCAGGAAACCATACGGATCGGCCAGGCAATGAATTACGCCGGAGAGCAGCAACACTTGGGGCGACTCGTTTTCGAGACACTCCTCGACCGTCCGGTA
>CANNLB010000138.1 GCA_947505565.1 Acidobacteriota bacterium
GACCGCCGTTTGGGAGATGTCGCCGCGCCCGTTGGGTTGAATTGCGAGCAGTGAATTGCGGGCCGAGCGGCGAGCCCGGTAGAACTCCCAATCGCGTGTGTTCAGGTGGCCCTTGCTGTCCAAGTCGAGCAGATAGAAGCTTTTTTGCAGTTTGGGGTCGATCTCGTCCTGGATGATTTTGCCGTCTTTGTTGGCATCGTACAGGACTAGCGCCTCGGCCCAAGTGGGGGTCTCGGTTGGCGTTTCCGCTTCGCCGCCGCCTTCGTAGCCGTGGACGAAAATCGTATCGCCATCGATGACGGCTACTGATTTCGGCTGCCAGGAGAAGCCGCGGACCCACCATAGCTTTTCGCCGGTGACGGCGTTGTAGGACGTCACTTGGTAGGCCCCGGGTACGATTAACTCGGCGGGCCCGTTTTTCGGGGTGAAGATCACTGGAGTAACATAGCTGCGCGTTACTTCGGAACGATCGACGCGCCAGCGCTCGCGTCCGCTTTTCTTGTCGAGGGCGAGGAGGAACGAGCCGGAATCCTGGTCGCAGACGAGAATGACGAGGTCGCCGAAGACGATCGGCGAGGAGCCATGTCCGTTGACGTTGTTGAAGGGCCCGACCGGGGTGCTCCATCGCTCGTCGCCGTCTTTGGTGTAGGAGATGATGCCGTAGTCGGCGAAGAAGACGAAGACGTTGGTTCCGTCCGTGGCTGCGCTCGGCGAGGCCGGGGAGTTCACCTTCTGGTACCGTTCGATGCGGGGCCGGGGAGCCTGGCGCCGCCAGAGGATGTTGCCGGTTTTGCGATCCAAGCAGAGGGTGAAGAGCTTTCCGCCTTGGTCGACGACCTTGTCGCCGCGCCCGGCGTCGACCCGTTCGCCTCCCTCGGCTCCGGTGAGGAAGATGAGGTCGCCGGTGATGACGGGCGAGGAGTGGCCGAAGGGCAGGGCCGTCTTCCATACGACGTTCCTCGTGGGTCCAAACTCGGTGGGCGCCTTGGTGACGGCGGCGACGCCCGAACCGTTGACGCCGCGGAACATAGGCCAGTCGGCGGCGGAGAGAACTGTCGCCGTCAGGAGCAGGAGAAGTCGCATTAGCATGCGAATAGGATACGTGATTAACGAATGGAGATCAGTTCAACGTCGAAGATGAGGGCCGAGTGGGGCGGGATATCGCCACCCGCCCCGCGGGCACCGTAGCCAAGTTCGGAGGGGATGTAGAGCCGGTACTTGGAGCCGGTGGTCATCAGTTGAAGGCCTTCGGTCCAGCCGGCGATGACGCGATTCAGGGGGAAGGAGATCGTTTCTTTGCGCTGGTAGCTGGAGTCGAAAACTTTGCCGTTGATCAGTCGACCTTCGTAGTGGACCTCGACGGTGCTGGTGGGCCCGGGCTTGGGGCCGGTACCTTCCTGCAAGACTTCGTATTGCAAACCCGAGGGGGTCTTGATGATCCCTTCTTTCAGGGCGTTTTCTTCGAGAAACTTCTTTCCAACTTCCATTATAGAACGGTACCATGCAATCGATAGCTCCGACTCCGCGCACGGTGGTCAAGCGACCCGCCTGGATCGAAAACGCTGTCGAGTCGGTCGAGTTCCGTACGGCGGCGGACGAAGTTATGGAGCGCCCGTTAGGCAAGAATGTCTCGGATGGAACGGGTCATGCAGGAAACTACTCTATCCAACCTCGGGTGGCGCGGGTTGGCGATTCGAGGACCGCGAAATAGCGGACGGTGATGTTAGTCAGGTTTGGGTGACTGGCTGCGCTGGCAAAGAGAGCCGATTGCTGGAAGTCGGCGAGGGCTTGGCGATCTTTCCAGGCGTAGACGCCTCTGTAGGTGTTGGTTGCCGTATCGGCCAGCCAAGTCTTGGCTTCGCAGGCCTGGGGTTAGTCGGCCCCGAAAAAAGTGCCCAATTGAAAGTTAATGATGAGGATGTGCATGGCTCCCAGCCTAAGTTACTCGGCTGGGAGATTCAGGAGGAGTGAGTTAGGAGTTGATGACCTTTTAGGCCAGGGCCGTTTGGCAGTAGGAGAGGCACTTCTTCATTTCGGCCATGACGGTGGTCCCTTCGCCGATCGCGTATTCCAGTTCGATATTGGCGGGCCACTTGTACTTTTCGGTCTTCATGAGTTGCAGGACTTCTTTTATGGGGGTGCTGCCTTTGCCCCATTCGAGGTTGTCGGCCCCTTCGGTTTTGAACTTCCGGTCTTTCAGATGGAAGCTGGAGATCCGCGAGGCGTTGGCTTTGATGAACGGTACGGGTGACTTACTGATGGCGGCGGTGAAGTGGCCGACGTCCAAGTTGATGCTGTTGTATTTGGATTGGCCGAGGGCGGTCTCCCAGCTCCTTTCGTCTACCTGCAGATGATTGTGGTAGCCGGCGTAGATCTTGTGTTTGGCGGCGAAGTCGCCGATGCGCTGGGTGAGTTTGGCGTCGGTCGGTAGCTCCATGGTGACCGATTGCGCTCCGAGTGCTTTGGCGACTCCGAAGACGTAGTCATACTCTTCGTCCGTCATTCCCGTCGTGAGGCCTAACTTGACGATGGGGATGTTTACCCCGGCGTCGTTGTACATTTTGCGCAGTGCCTTGTACTTATCCATCGAGACCGAGAGGCGCCACTGCTTGCGTTCGTCGGCGAGTTTTTTCATGGCGGCTTGGCGTTCCGGGGTCATCTGGCGACCGCCGCCTCCGCCAAAGGCTGGGCCGCGGGCCTCGGGTGCTCCGGCGAAGCTTTCGGCGGCGTCACCCATCAGCTCGATGGAGCTGATGCCGAGTTCGGTGCAGTACTTGAGCAGATCGGGGGCGGTGCTGGGGAGAGACCGGAAGCAGTAGGTGATCGCTCCGATTTGTACGCCCGAAAACTTTGAGTTGGGCTTGCTGAACAAGCTGGTGGCTGGCAGCGCGGCCAAGGCCAATTTCCCTAATTCGCGTCGATTCATGCTCGCATTATTTCACAGCGCGCCGGGGCTAGCCCCACCAGACTTCGCCGGCGGCGAGGTGGGCTTTGGCGGTGTCGGGGTTGATGTCGTACCCGAGGCCGGGTTTGTCGGTGGCGGCGATGTGACCGTCCTTGATGTAGGGGCCGTCGAGGAGGATCAGCTTGTCCATCCAACCGCCCTTGCCGGTGACTGTTTCCATGGCGATGAAGTCGCGGATGCTGGTAGCCCATTGGGCGTTGGCGTAGGTGTTGACCTGGCTGCCGGTGTTGTGGGTGCCCATGGGGATGCCGAAGGGAGCGGCTAGATCGGCGATGCGCTTGGTTTCGAGGAAGCCGCCGGAGTTGCGGAGATCGGGGTGGAGGATGTCAGCGCCTTGATTGAGGATGAAGGGGAGGAATCCTTCGCGGCGGGCGAGATTTTCGCCCATGCAGATGGGGACTTCGGAGCTGGCGCAGAGGCGTTTCCAGGAGTCAGAGTAGTCTACGATGAGGGGGTCTTCGAGCCAGACGGGCTTGATGCCTTCGACGGCTTTGGCGATCTGGATGGCGGTGCGGACGTCGTATTCCCAATGGCAATGGACCATGATGTCGTGGTCCCAGCCGACGGCTTCGCGGCAGTTTTCGTAACCCTTTTGGAGGTTGACCAGATCCTTGGTGGAAAGGGTTCGGTTCGAGTGTTTGTCGTGGGCGAAGACGAACTTGTGGCAAGTGAAGCCGGCGGGGTCGGCTTTGACCTGGGCGGCCCATTCGCGGCAGGAGGCTTTGTCGAGTTGGTCCTTGGGGGCGGCGTGGTTGTAAACGCGGGTTTTATTAGAGAAACGGCCGCCGAGCAGGGTGGATGAGGGGACGTTGAGGAGTTTGCCGGCGAGGTCCCAGAGGGCCATTTCGATGCCGGAGGCGGCGCGCATAAGGTTGTGGGCGGAGCCGTCGGTGCGGCCGCCGGAGAGACTGCCTTGGTTGACGCCGAGGAGGGTATAGAGCTTGTCGATTTCGAGGGGGTCCTTGCCGATGAGCCAGGGGCGGAGGGAGAGGATCTGCTCCTTGACGGCGACACCGGGGGAGCCGTAGGCTTCGGCGATGCCGTAGGTGCCGTTGTCGGAGGTGATTTTGACGAGGACGTAGGTGCGGTCGCCCTGGATCACCATGGTCTGGAGGTTGGTGATTTTGTGGCGGGCGGAGGCGGCCTGGGCGAGGGAGACGAAGGGGAGAGCGGCGAGGAGTGAGCGTCTAGTCATCGAGGGGATTCTATCGTATCTGGAGAGTGCGTAGAGTATAGGGAGGTCAAACGACGTTTGGGAACTGATTGCGGATGTGGGGGCGGCGCGGGTGCGGGTGGTTGCCGCGGTGACGGGCTAGACGGGGGCGGAGGGGGAGTGGAAGCCCGACGCGGAGACTTGGTCAATCGGCGAAAACGTGGAGCATCTGGTGTTGGCGGAGTATTCGGGCATCAACCGGATGTGGCGGGCGGTGGAGGCGGTCAAGCGGGGGAGGTTCCGGTGAGGTTCCGAACAAGGGCCTTTCAATTGAGGCGATCATCGAGGGGACCTGGAAGCCGCGGGAGTTGGCTCCGCCGATGGCGGTGCCGCAGTTTGGGGGCCGCTGGATTTTTGGGTGGCGTCGCTGTGGTCTTGCGAGCCTCTGCTGGCGGCGTTGGGAGATGAGTTGGAGAGGCTCGATTTAGAGACGGTGGTTTTTCCGCACTTCCTTTGTGGGCCGATGGACGCGCGGCAGCGGATCGTGATTTTGCGTTTCCATATGGACCGGCATGTCGACCAGATCGAACGGACTAGGGCACTCCCAGCGAAGAGAGAATAAGGCCGAGGCGGCGGGCGTCGTTGGGGACCTGGAAGGGTTGGTCGATGGAGAGGGTGACGGTGAGGTCGCCGTCGCCAGGGGGGAGGTCCTTGGTTTTGAGGTCGTAGGAGCCGGGGCCGGGGAGGGTTTGGGTGAGGACGATTTGGCCGTCGGCCAAGAGGGTGACGACGCGGCCGGGGGCTTGGGGCGGGAGGAATATTTTGGCGGTGAGGGGGCCGGGTTTGCGCTGGAGGAGGACGGTGCCGCGCTCGGCCATCCAACGCCATTGGTTGCCTTCGAGTTCGTAGATGCCGGAGACGATTTGGGTGGAGGCGTCGGGGTCGGCCATCGTGAGAAAGCTACGGGTGGGGCGCTGGGCGATGACGCCGGAGAGGGAGATGCGGTCTATGGGTCCGGATGGGATGTCGAAGGCGCGGAAGCCGCCTTGTGCGGTGGAGTAGGCGCTTTTGCCGCCGAGGCAGATGAGGCAGAGGGGGAGGCTGGGGCGGACTTCGGCTTCGCGGATGAGAGCGAGGCGGCCGCCGCCGGTGTTAAAGCGGACGGAGGGTTTGAGGGCGCTGGAGAGGACAGAGTCGCCGGGCTGGACGGATTGGCCTTGGAGGAGGGGAACGCCGCCGAGGGCCTCGGCGTAGTAGCGGAGGCCCCATTCGGCGTTGACCCAGAGGCGGCCGTCTGGAGCGGTGACGAAGTCGCGATAGGCCTGCCAGTGCTGGTAGTTGGAGAAGGCGAGCGCCATGGAGAGGAGGAACTGGAGGACGATGGCGGGGCGGGCGAAGCGGTAGTGGCTGGTTAGGATGGCGATGGGGAGGGCGATGGGGAGGAGGTAGCGGTTGGAACCGGCGAAGAAGACGGCGAGGGCGGCGGCGAAGAAGACGGCGGTCCATTGGACGAGCCATTCCGACTTCACGCGGGGGGCTAGGGCGATGAGGAGGCTCGCGCCGATTCCGAAGGGCAGCCAGAAGAGGGGGCTGGGATCGTAGAAGGCGGCGGCTAGGGCGAAGGGGGCGGCCCAGCGCCAGTGGACGGGCAACGTCGCGAGGGGGAAGATGAGCCAGCCGAGATGGGTGGTTAGCGCTGCGGCGTTGCGGAGTTTATTGAGAAGGGTTTGGAGGCCGTATTGGGAGAAGTAGCCGGTGAGGACTTGGGCTGGGAGGGTGCCGGTGGAGGAGCGTTCGAGGAGTTGGAAGGCGAGGATCGACAGGGCGGGGGTGAGGAGAACGGGCCAGGCTTGACGGCTGTACAGGAAGAGGATCGGGATGAGGACGACGGCTTGATAGGAGGTAAGGGCGGCGAGGGCTAACGGGACCACGGCGAGGTAAGGGCGGCGGCCAGTATAAAGGGCGATGGAGAGGAGGAACCAGGCGAGAAAGGGGACGTCGGTTTCTAGGCTGTTGCCGTTGATGACGAAGGCGGGGGTGGCGAGGAAGAGGAAGGTGGCGGCGAGGGGATGGGGGGTGAAGCGGCGGGCGAGGATGAGAGCCGAAAGCGCCGCGATGAGCGAGAAGGGGATGTAGGCGGCGTGGAAGGGGAGTTCTTTGACGTCGCCGACGAGGGCGAGGAGGGCACCGAGGTACCAGGCATTGAAGGGGCCGTGGGTGTGGCCCTGCATGGAGACCATTTGCCCTTCGAAGGCGAAGCGGACGTGGAGGGGGTGAATGGGTTCAATCTGCGCGTGTTGGGCGCTGAGGAGGTAGTAGGCGTCATCGCCCTGGATGGGGTGATGGAGATACGGCACGCGCAGGGATAGAACGATGGCGATGACGAGCAGCGCGTGCCGCATGGACGGGCTAGCCGAGATAGGCCTGATAATCGGCGGCCGAGAGAAGACCATCGAGTTCGGCGGGTTGGGTGATCTTGACCTTGATGAGCCAAGCGGCGCCGTGGGGGTCGGAGTTCAAGCTCTCGGGCTTGTCGTTGAGGCCGGGGTTGACCTCAATGACTTCGCCCGAGACGGGGGCGTAAAGGTCCGAGACGGCTTTGACGCTTTCGACGGAGCCGAAGGTTTTGCCTTGCTCGATGGTCGCTCCAACTTTGGGGAGATCGACGAAGACGATGTCGCCGAGTTCGGATTGGGCGTGGTCGGTGATGCCGATGGTGCCGGTTTCACCTTCGGATAGAACCCATTCGTGCTCTTTGGTGTAGCGGTAATTGTCTGGATACATG
>CANNLB010000139.1 GCA_947505565.1 Acidobacteriota bacterium
CGCCGACCCGTTCGGCGAAGGGGCAGTGGGGTCCGTCGGCTTGGAGCTCGTCGTCTTTAATGAAGTCGATGCCGCCCTGGACGAGTTGTTCGACGAGGGCCGCGGTGGCGGCGGGCGAGAGGCCGACGCTCGGTTTGACGATGGTGCCGATCAGGGGGCGACCGGTGACGCCGGCGAGTTGGCGGGTACCCACAACGCCAAACTGGGGGCCCAGGTAGGCGTTGCGGAAGGCTTGCGGGAGGGTGATATCGAGCAGGCGGAGGCCAGAGAACTGTTGGAGTTCGAAGAGATTTCCGGCGACTGTGGCGAGCAAGTTGGGGAGGCTGGGGCCGAGGTTTTCGAGGGGCCAGGAGATAAGCGTTTCCGCACGGCGCCAAGTAGGGGCGGCTTCTCCTTTGGGGGTTCTTGCCCCGGGCAGGGAAGGGGCGGAGACGGCTTCCGTTTCGCGGATCCATTCGATGCGGGCCCCGCTGCGTTCTTTGAGTTCGGGGGTTTCGCCGGGGACTTCGAGGAAGGTGCCGCTGGACTGTTCGCCGGCCATGACGGCGATGGCGTCGGCGAGGGGGAAGGCGGATTCGAGGGCATACTGCGCGTAGATTCTGTCGGAGTTGCGCATTTTTAATTGGTATGCTAATCATACCATCCGTGAAGTGGTACCAAACGAGCGCCCAAGTGTACGAAGATTGAACTAATGAGCACGCAACCTATTATTCGCCGGAAACTTGCGGATGAGGTACGAGACCGATTGCTAGCGCTGATTCGGGGCGGTGAGTTGCGTCCGGGGGATCGATTGCCGTCTGAGCGCGACTTGATGGAGCGATTCGGGGTCGGTCGCCCCGCGGTGCGCGAGGCGTTGCAGTCTTTGGGCTCGGCGGGGTTGATTGAGATCAACCATGGCGAGCGGGCGCGGATCGCGGTACCGGATACCCGCGGAATGTTTGAACGGATCGGCGACACGATGTTGCATTTGCTTCAGACATCGCCAAAGACGCTGGAGGACTTGAAGACCGCGCGAATTTGGTTTGAAGTTGGAATGGTCCGAGCCGCGGCCCAGAACGCATCCTTGGCGGACGTAGAGACGTTAGAGCTTGCGGTTGAGCGACAGCGTGCTGTGCTTGAGGACACGGCGGAATTTGTACGAGCGGACATGGCCTTTCACGCGGCGATCGCAGCAATCAGCGGAAACATGGTCTGCGTTGTTTTGAGCGAGGCGATGTTGGACTGGTTGTTTCAGTTTCGGCGGGACCTGTTGCGGCTGCCGGGATCGGAGCTCATAACCTTGGTCGAGCATCAGCGCTTGGTGGCGGCGATTCGGGCCCATGATGTGGCGGAGGCGGAGCAGGCTATGATGATGCATTTGACGCGGGCGAACGAGCGGTATCGGATCATCGAAGAGGCGATGGCCACGCGTGCTCTGACGACCGCTGACGGGACTTCGTAACCAGGATGTTGCAAGCTCCGCCTCCAGGGTTGATCTTTGCGGCGGCGTTACTGGCGACGGCAGGCATGGCGCTAGTATGGCCGAGTCTATTCACGCAATGGGGCGGCTTCCCCCTGAAAGGTTTGGTGCTACCGTTACTGCAGTTGATCATGTTCGTGATGGGGACCAGGGTGAGCTTCGACGGACTGCGGCAGGTATTGGTGCGGCCTGGTGTGATCGGGTTCGGCCTCGGATTGCAGTATTTTGTGATGCCATTCGTAGCCGTGGGATTGGCGGCGGCGTTTGGACTCGCGCCGGAGGTGGCTACCGGGGTGCTGCTGGTGGGGGCGGTGTGTGCCGGGAATTCATCGAATGTGATGACGTTTTTCGCGGGCGGGAACATGGCGTTGTCGGTGGCGATGACGACGATGTCCACGCTGCTGTCGCCGGTGGTGACGCCCACGGTGATGCGACTGCTGGCGGATCGGGAGGTGCCGGTAGAGTTCGGCACCATGCTGACCTCGATTGTGCGCATTGTGCTGGTGCCGGTGGTAGGCGGGCTATTGTTTGAGCAGGTGTTGCGTCGGCGGCAGGCGATGGCGGACCGATGGTTGCCGCGCGTGGTGATTACGGCGACATGTCTCGTAAACGGGATCATCACGGCCAACTCGCGGGAGGCGCTATTGACGATGGGCGCGACGCTGGTCCTTGTCGAGGTGCTGCACAACTTCCTGGGGTATCTGGTGGGCTACGCGGGGGCCCGGGTGCTGGGCTTGGATATGCGGGATGCGGCAACCATGGCGATGCAAGTGGGGATTCGAAACTGCGGTCTGGCTACGGGGCTGGCTTTCGACGTTTTTAAAAGCAGCAATGCGGCATTGGCGAGTGTGGTGTTCGGGACGGTGCAGAACGCCTCGGGGGCGATGGTGGCGTCCTATTTTCGGCGGCACATCCCGCCTCGTGTAAACTGACCCAATGGTGTTCTCAGGTGATGACTTTGCCAGGGTAGCGACCCGTCGAATGGTCTCGCTTCTGGTCGTAGCCTCCGCCCTGTCGGGCCAGCCTTCGGCCCTGCGTTTTGAAGAGTGGCCGGGGCAACGGACCGGAGTTTCCTGGCGGCATAGCAACGCAAAATCCGCGGAGCGGCATCTGCCTGAGACGGTGGGTGCCGGGGTCGCCATCTTCGACTATGACGGCGATGGTTGGATGGATCTCTACTTTGTCAACAGCGGTCCGGCCGACTTCTTCACGCCGGCCAAGCCGTTGCAGAATGCGCTGTATCGCAACAATCGGAACGGCACTTTCACGGACGTGACAAAAGTCGCCGGTGTGGCTGGCGGCGGGTTTGGGATGGGTGCCGCGGCGGCTGACTACGACGGCGATGGCGATGTTGATCTGCTCGTCACGCAGTATGGTGAGGATGTCCTTTACCGCAACAATGGCAATGGTACTTTTGCCGACGTAACGAAGGAGGCCGGGCTTAAGGGCAACGGCTGGAATTCGTCCGCGGTTTGGTTTGACTACGACCGGGACGGCAAGCTTGACCTGTTTATCGCAACGTATGTTGAGTATCGCAAAGACCTCGTCAAGCACTGTTGGGATGCGAAGTTGGCCGTCAGTGCCTACTGCGTGCCGAAGATGTTCAACTCCACTTCCAGCCGCCTGTATCACAATGTCGGGGGAGGGCGATTCGCCGATGTCACCCTGGAAACGGGGATTACCGCCTACCAGGGAAAGGCCTTCGGCGCGGTGGCAACTGACGTCAATAACGACGGCTGGCCCGACCTGTTCGTGGCCAGCGACATGGCCCCCAACGCCCTGTTCCTGAATCGAAATGGCCAGAAATTCGAAGATATCGGGCTGAACTCAGGCGTCGCCTATAGCCAGGACGGCGAGCCTCGATCGGGCATGGGAGCCGACGCCGCTGACTTCGACGGAGACGGTTGGCAGGACCTATTTGTCGCCAATATCGATCAGCAGTATTTCGCGCTCTATCGCAACCTGCGGGACCTGCCCTTCCACGAGGAATCCGGCGAGGTGCGACGGGACACCCGCCTCCTTAGCGGCTGGGGGCTCAAATTCTTTGATGCCGACAACGACGGAGACCCCGATCTGATTCTGGCCAACGGGCACCCCGACGACATGATCGCCAAACGTATGCCCGGCGTGAGTTATGCCGAACCGCTACTTTTTTTTGAAAACCGAAAAGGTGTCTTCGCCAATGTCAGTGCGCAAAGCGGCATCCTCTTTCGGAAGAGTTGGAACGCTCGTGGTCTCGCCGTCGGCGACTTGGACAATGACGGCGATCTCGACGTCGTTGTTTGCATCAACGGTGGGCCACCACTGCTGCTGCACAACGAGGGCGGTAATCGGGGGAATTGGATCGGCCTACGCCTCCATCCGACTACCAGTAACCCGCTGGCGGAAGGCGCTTTGATTGAGTGGAAGGCGGATGGAGTCGTGCGCCGCCGACAGCGGACGAGTGGAGGCAGTTTCCTCGCCTCGCACGATCCGCGGGAGATTCTTGGTCTGGCTCGAAGCACGCGGGCGAGTGTGAAAATCATTTGGCCGTCCGGAAGAACAACCCTCCTTGAAGCGGTCCAGTCTGGTCAGTACCTCGACGTCAACGAACGCGATTCTCTCGCACAATGATAGTTTTGTCATAGTTTTCAGCAGGATCTTCCTGATACATTTTCGACAAAACTGGTATGCTGACTACCTCAAGTAGTGCTTGGGGAACTGTTAAGGAGATATTCATGCCGCATTCCAGTGTTATTCGGAACGTTTTATTGCTTCTTTTCGCCTGCTTGGCGAGTTGGGCCCAGTCCATCACCGGAACCGTAACGGGTAGCGTCACCGATGCGAGCGGAGGAGGCATTGGGAATGCCACGGCGACCCTGCGAAGCAACTCCACGGCTGATACGCGTACCGCCAAAACCAACGAGAATGGCGACTTCGTCTTCAACGCGGTGATTCCCGGCACCTACTCCTTGACGGTTGAACAATCCGGGTTCAAGACCCTGGAGCGGACCGGTCTAGTTTTGACGGCGACGCAACGTCTGGCGGTCGGTTCGCTGCAAATGGCAGTGGGAGCCGTCAGCGAGCGCATCACCGTTGAGGCCTCCGGCGCGACCGTGCAGACTACAAGCTCTGGTAACTCGGCCGAGCTCTCCGGCAAGCAGTTGAACCAGTTGATGACCCGCGGTCGCGATGTGATCTCGCTGTTGCGCGTCCTGCCCGGCGTCGGCACAGGCAATGATGAAAATGCACTTGGAGGCACATTCGGAACGGGCACGCCGAACATCGGCGGGCAGCGCAACGGCATGAACACCATGTCCTCCGACGGTCAGTCCGGCAACGACGCGGACGGCGTGGGCGGCTTCAATGGTATGACCAGCTTGGATGCCATTGCCGAAGTGAAGGTGCTCCTCAATAACTATCAGGCCGAGTACGGGCGCAACGCCGGGGCCAGCATCAATCTGGTTACCAAGTCTGGCTCGAAGGACATCCACGGCAGCCTTTACTGGTACGTCCGGAACAACTCGCTAAACGCCAACGATTTCTTCCTCAACCGCAATAGCCAAGCCCGGCCGCTCTACCGCTACAACACTTTTGGCGGAACCGTCAGCGGCCCGGTCTACATCCCCGGAAAGTTCAACAAGAACAAGGACAAGCTGTTCTTCTTCTATTCCCGGGAGAACTGGGAAATCCGGGAGCCCGGCTCCACGCGCCGCGTCACCATGCCGACCTCGCTCGAGCGGCTCGGGAACTTCTCCCAAACCCTCGACGTCAGCGGGCGCTTGATTCCGATTACGGACCCGACGACCGGAGCGCCGTTTCCGGGCAACGTGATCCCGGCCAATCGACTCAACAAGAACGGCCAGGCTATTCTCAATGTCTTCCCGTTGCCTAATTTTCTTGATCGAGGCATCTCGGGCGGCAACTACAACTACACCTTTCAAGGTATCCGTCAGCATCCCAAGAAGCTCAATACTCTCAAGGTCGACTACAACCTTACCCCCAACGATCGCGTCTCGGCGCGGTACACGAGTTGGTGGGCCGATCAGCGGGGCCATGATGCCTCGGCTGCCATCAACTCAAATTGGGACCACGCCTACGGCCACTATCTGTTCAAGACCGACCAGATCCAGACCAACTACACAAAGGTGATTCGCCCGAACATCATCAACGAAGCCCAATTCGGCTATCGCGTCCTCGGTGAGATAGGCGCTCCGAACTCCTCCGACTACTTCGACCGGGCCACCCGGTCGAAAGTCGGTCTGAGTTCCCTCGGTCAACTGAATCCGGCCGGCAATCCCTTGGACATCATGCCGGCGCTAAGCTTCGGCGGTGTGCCGAGTGCGGCTGGGGTTGGCTATGACGGTCGGCTTCCCATTGATGCCCGTGACTGGCGCTTTAACTACAGCGACAATCTGAGTTGGGTCCGCGGTGCCCACTCGTTGAAATTTGGAGGCTATGGCGAGTACCAGATGAATAGCGAAGGACCCCGCTCGAATTTCGGGGGAAACTTCGCGTTCGGCCGAAACGTAAACAACCCTCTCGATTCCAACTACGCCTATTCGAACGCCGCTCTCGGCAACTTCGATAACTACACCGAAAGCACTTCCCGTACGGCCGGCGTCGCGCGCCAAGCGCTCTTCGAGATGTATGCTCAGGACTCTTGGAAGGTCAACCGCCGCTTGACGATCGACATCGGCGTTCGTATGACTTGGTTCACACCATGGAAGGTCACCGACGGCAAAGGCGCGGCTCTCGGGCTGGAACTCTATGACCCGAAAAAAGCCCCCGTATTCATCCAGGGCGTCCTCTTCAATGGCGTTCGCGTGGGCCGCAATCCGCTTACTGGCCAACAGCTTCCCGCCGTGATGATCGGGTCATTTGCGCCCGGCTCTGGCGACCCCGCCAACGGCATGGTCGTCTCCGGGACCAACACCTTACCGGCCGGGTTCGCTAACCGTGGTTGGCAAGCTGGTCCGCGTTTCGGATTCGCCTATGATGTTTTTGGTAACGGCAAGACCGCCATCCGCGGCGGCATCGGCGTCAGTAAACAGGCGGTGCCCGGTGCTGGCTCCTATCTCTGGGAGACCCGCACCAACCCGCCCGTTCAATACAACCCCCAAATCTTCTACGGAACTCTCGACACCTTCAAGTCTGCGGCAGGGAACTTTTTCCCTAGCAGTGTGAGCGCCTACGAGCGCAATCCCAAGGGCGCTACTGTCACCAACTATTCCTTGGCGATTCAACACGATCTTGGATGGAAGACCGTCCTTGATCTCTCCTACGTCGGGAACCGGTCCCAGCATCTGCAGCAATCTCGCGACCTGAACACGCTTCCTTATGGCACTCGCTTTGCCCCGGGGAATGCGGATCCAAGCGCGCCCGGTCGGCCGTTGCCGGACAACTTCCTGCGGCCCTACCCCGGCTTTGGCGGCATCAAGTATGTGGAGAACTCCG
>CANNLB010000140.1 GCA_947505565.1 Acidobacteriota bacterium
GATAGTGGGATTGACCAGACGCACCCGGCGTTTCAGGATGCCGGGTTGGCGATGCCGGCGGGGTTTCCGAAGTGTGTGGGGAGTGACTGCACTTACACGAGTAACAAGGTGATTGCGGCGCGCAGTTTTGTGGACTCTTTGGTGTATTTGTATCCAGACGATACGCGGCCGGATGATTTGAGTCCGCGGGATCGGGTAGGACACGGAACAGCCGCGGCGATGCTGGCGGCGGGGAGAGCGACGCAGGGCCCAGGGGCGACTGTGACGGGAATTGCCCCGAAGGCCTATCTGGGAAACTACAAAGTCTTTGGTTCGCCGGGAATCAACGATTTTTCTGACGATCTGGCGATTATTCGCGGGTTGGAAGCGGCGCTGGCGGATGGGATGGACATTGTGAGTATGTCCCTGGGGCAGTCTGCGGTGTGGGCACCGACCGACCGGGGGGCGATTTGTGGCAAGACGGGGCAGACGGCTTGCGACATTCAGGTAGAAGCCGTGGAGAACGCGATTCGGGCAGGAATGGTTGTGGTGGCGAGCGCGGGGAACGACGGGGATACGGGTGGAAAGATTCCGACGCTGAATTCGATTTCTTCGCCGGGATCAGCGCCTTCGGCGATTACGGTGGGGGCGACGACGAATAGCCGAGTTTTGGTGCAGACGTTACGGGTGGAGGGCGGGCCGGCGACGTTGCAGCAGATCAATGGGCGGTTGGGGACGGGGAGTACGGTGCTGGCGGTGAATCCTTCATCGATGGTGGACGTGGCGGGTTTGGATGGAAGCGGGAAGGCTTGTGAACCGTTGGGGACGGGTGCATTGGCGGGCTCGATCGGGCTGGTATTGCGGGGGGATTGTTCGTTTTTGACGAAGTTGACGAACGCGCAGCGGGCGGGAGCGGTGGGGGCGGTGGTTTATCAGGCGAGCGGTAACGGGGTGTTTGTGGCCACGGGCTTGGAGGGGACGGCGATTCCGCTGATGTTGATTGGGAATCGGGATGGGTTGGCGTTGCGGCAGTATCTGGCGTTGACGCCACGGGCGCGAGTCGGCTTTGATACGGCGCTGCGGCCGGTGGATGCGACGGCGGATGACATGGCGATTTTCAGCTCGCAGGGGCCGTCGATTGGGGATGCGTTGATTAAGCCGGAGTTGGTGGCGGTGGGGACGGACGTGTATGTGGCGACGCAGAATTATGACCCGAATGGAGACATGTTTGATTCGTCGCGGTATCGGAGCGTGGAAGGGACGAGCTTTTCGGCACCGATGGTGGCGGGGGCGGTGGCGATGGTGAAGCAGCGGAACCCGGGGTTGGCTCCGGCGTGGCTGAAGTCGGCGGTGGTGAATACGGCGGATCCGCGGATTACGGATTTTGACTATCAAAACCGAGCGATTGATGCGCGGGCGAACGCGATGGGGGCGGGTAAGTTGGACGCGGGGAATGCGTTGAAGGCGACGGTATTGGCGTCGCCGGCGACTTTATCGTTTGGCGAGTTGTTGACGGCGACAACGTTGCCGGTGACGCGGACTTTGCGGCTTCGGAACGCGGGGTCTGGGTCGGCGAACGTGCGGCTGAGTGTGGCGCAGCGGGATACCGATGCGAATGCGCGGGTGACGTTGAATCCGAGTTCGGTGACGCTGGGGGCGAATCAGGAGACGACGATCACGGTGCGATTGGAAGGCACTAAGCCGAGGGCGGGGGTCTATGAGGGGATTATTCGGGTGGAAGGCGGGGGGACGCCGTTGCGGGTTCCGTACCTGTATGTCCAGGGCGACAACGTGGCATTCAATGCGTTTGCGATGGGAGGGGATGGGTTTACGCGGGGACCGGGTCGGGGTTTGATTTTGCTGGCGAAGTTTGTGGACCAATACGGTGCGCCGGTATCGAACTTACGGGTTCGTTTTCGCCCGGACATGGGAGGGGGCGGGATTACGCAGGCGTCTCAATCGACCGATGAGCTGGGGATTGCGGAGGCGCGGGTGACGGTGGGGGCGGCGTTAGGGCAGCAGGTATTTTCGGTGGAGCCATTGAGCGGGGGGGATCCGCGGGTAGAGTTTGTGGGGACGGTGGTACAGGAGCCGGCGCTGCGGAGTGACGGCATCGTGAACGCGGCGAGCGGGCAGTTGGGTAGGGGCTTAGCGCCGGGATCGTATATCTCTCTTTTCGGGGCTTCGTTTACGGCAGAGACGCGGGTGTTTGGAACGAGCTATTTGCCCATTTCGCTCGCGAATGTGAGTGTTGGTTTTGATGTTCCGGGGCAGACGCGGCAGAGCTATCCGGGCGTGGTTTCGTTTGTGAGCCCGGGGCAGTTGAATGTGCAGGTTCCGTGGGAGTTGGCGGGGTTGTCGCAGGTACAATTGAAGGTGAGTAATGGGGAGTATTCGAGTTCGCGGTTGACGGTGGCTTTGAACGACGTTTCGCCGGCGTTTTTTGAGTATTCGGATGCGACGAGCGGTCGGCAGTTGATTGCGGCGCTCGACCAGAACTTCGGGTTAGTGACCGGCGCTACGGCGGTGCCGCGGGGCGAGGTGGTGCAGTTGTACGCCAATGGGTTGGGGCCGGTGGAGAACCAGCCGCGGACGGGGGAGGCTGCGTCTTCGACGGTGCTGGCGCCGTGTAAGATTGCGGCGCAGTTGACAATTGGGGGGCAGAACGCGACGGTGCTTTTTGCGGGTTTGGCCCCGGGCTTTGTAGGGCTGTATCAGGTGAACGCGAGGGTGCCGATGGAGGCGCCGGTCGGGATTCAGCCCGTTGTGATTACGCTGAATGGAGTGGCGTCGAAGGTGGCTTCGTTGCCGGTAAGGTAGGAGAGCAATGACGATGGTGCGGTTGTGCGCATTTTTATTGGGTTCGGTGACGCTGTTGGGTCAGGTGGTTCCCGGCCTTTACATTGTCGAGTTGACGGAGGGGGCGCGGCCGACGCGGGCGTTGCGGCGGGCAGCGCAGGACGGTTTGGAGCGACGGATGGGCACGCGGCATCGGGTGCGGGGCAGGGTGGAAACGGTGGGCAACGCGATGGTGGTGGAGTCGCCGGACCGTGCGGCCCTCGAGGCGATGGCGGGGGTGCGGCGGGTGACGCCGGTGGTGCAGGCGCATACGAACTTAGACCGGGCGCTGAAAAGCCATCGGATTTCGCAGACGTGGGAGTTGCTCGCGGACCCGGGGCGGGGGGGAGAGGGGATGAAGATTGGGATTATCGATACGGGGGTGGATCCGAATCATCCGGGTTTTCAGGAGAGGGAGTTGAAGGCTCCGGAGGGTTTTCCGCGGGTATCGAGTGAGTCGTTTCGAGCGGCAACGAATGGGAAAGTGATTGTGCAGCGGAGTTACGACGGGTTGAACGGGACGCCGGAATCGATTGTCGACGGGGCGGGGCATGGGACGGCGGTGGCGATGGTCGCGGCAGGTGGGCGGGTCATGACCCCTTATGGGACGTTGGTGGGGGCGGCGCCGAGTGCGTGGATTGGGGCGTATCGGGTCTTTGGCGGGGCGACGGGTCAGACGGCGAATTCGGGGTCGTTTTTGCGGGCGTTGGATGACGCGGTGGCGGACGGGATGGATGTAGTGAATATTAGTTTGGGTTTTTCGCCGCCCTATCGGGAGGAGATGGACCCTATTTCGGATGCGGTGAAGCAGGCGGTGGCGATGGGTGTGATGGTGGTGAAGGCGGCGGGGAATGAGGGCCCGAAAATTGCTTCAGTGGATTCGCCGGCGGTGGCGGGTTTTGGGATTTCGGTGGGTTCGATTCTTAATGAGCGATTGCTGGGGCAGGGAGTTCGGTTGGAGGGATTGGGGGATGTGTTTGCGGTGGCTTCGACGGGGCCTCTACCCCTCGAGCCGGTGCAGGGAAAGCTGGTAGATGTGAGTGGGGTTGATCCGACTGGGCTGGCTTGTAGTCCGCTGGCGGGGGATAAGCTGCGGGGGGCGGTGGCGCTGATTCTGCGGGGGGCCTGTAATTTCAGCGTGAAGTTGAACAATGCGGCGGCGGCGGGGGCGATTGGGGCAGTGGTATACACCCATGCTTTGGATCCGAATCCGTTTACGATGTCGGTGGAGGGGGCGTTGTTGCCAGCGTTGATGGTGGGCTTTGAGTCGGGAAGGTTTCTGAAGCAGGCGGTGGCCGAGGTGCCGGAGTCGATGGTAACGATGACTTTTACGGAGACTGTGTCGTTTGAGTTGGGATCGCAGCCGCTTTCGTCGTTTTCCTCGCGGGGCCCGACGGTCGACGGCAGGATTTCGCCGGACCTGGTGGCGGTCGGACAGTTTATAGTTACGGCGACGGGGACGACGGAGCCGCGGGGAAGTGTTTATAACGTGAGTGGCTATGGAGTGGAGCAGGGGACTAGCTTTTCGGCGCCGTTGGTAACCGGGGCCTACGCGGTTTTGAAGCAGGCGCGTCCGGGGCTGACGTTGTTGCAGTATCGGTCGTTGCTCATTAACGGTGCAGCGGCTTTTGGGGTGGCGCGTTCTCCGCAGGCGGTTGGAGCGGGTAAGCTGGACCTGTTGAACGCGGCGTCAGAACCGCTCGTGTTCCAGCCGGCGGTGTTGAATTTGGGAGCGGGGGGGGCGGCGGGGCCGGGTTCGCGCACGGTTACGGTGACGCATGTTGGTGGTGAGGCTGGACGATACGCGGTGTCGGTCGAGGCGGGCA
This sequence comes from Acidobacteriota bacterium, assembly GCA_947505565.1. Classification (GTDB taxonomy): domain Bacteria; phylum Acidobacteriota; class Terriglobia; order Bryobacterales; family Bryobacteraceae. The sequence continues at coordinate 4,644 of CANNLB010000140.1, forward strand.
GGGGTTCCGTGCCGACGGCGGAGCCCGCGGAGTTTGAATTGGCGGAGGGTGGGACGACAACGTTTCGTTTGAACTGGGCGGCGGGAGAGTTTGTGGCAGGGGAACATAGCGGGTATGTGCTGGTGGGCGCGAGGGAGGGTCAGCGCAAGGCCCGGATACCGTATTGGTTTGGTGTCCCATCCCGGCAGGCGGAGAACATAACGTTTTTGCCTTACCCAGACGACGCGGCCGACGTGGGATCGACCGTGGAGATGTGGCTACTTACGACGGATAGCGCGGGGTTGGCGGCAACGGCGCAGGAGGTGGTGGTGACGGTGGAGGAGGGTGAGGGAAGCGTTGTGAACGTTCGGAGGCGGGAGGTAATGGCTCCGGGATTGGTGCAGGTACAAGTAAAGATGGGTCTGCGGCGGGGAATTGAAAACGTATTTTTGGTGAAGTGTGGGGAGGCGCAGACGAAGATATACATCGTTGGCCAGTGAGGATCGTCGGCTAGGTATACTGATTAAGATCGGTCGTGAATGGAAGTTGGTTCAATGGAAGCACTGAAGAAAAAATTGCAAGATGAGATTACGGCGCTGGAATATGAGTTCCGTAATGAGTTGCCGCGGGAGATCCTGCGGGCGCGGGAGTTGGGGGACCTAAGCGAGAACGCGGAGTACCACGCGGCGAAAGAGCGGCAGGGAATGGTGAATGCCCGGCTTGGCCAGTTGCAGCAGAGGTTGGCAGAGCTTTCAATGATCGATTTGACGAAGGTACCGCGGGATCGAATCGGATTTGGTTCGACGGTGTTGGTTTATGACATTGTGAAATCGGTGGAGATTGAGTACAAGATGGTGACGAGCGAAGAATCCGACGCTAAAAAGGGGATGGTTTCGACGAGTTCTCCGATTGGGCGCGGGTTGTTGAACCGGCGGGTGGGAGATGAGTTGAAGATTACGGTGCCGGGCGGAGCGCTGGAGTATGAAGTGGTTCGAATTGTAACGCTCCACGGGGATAAGCTGGAGGCCTAGGGGCAAATGACGATTACCCGCGCCGTCGGCGACGCTTGCAATCAGGTGATTCTACTGATTGTGCGAGGTTTAGCGCTTTCGAAGATTCATCCGAACATGCTGACGTTTATCGGCCTGCTGATTAACGTCTACGCGGCGGTGCTGTTGGGTCGGGGCGAATTCTTTGCCGGCGGGTTGGTTGTGTTAGGGGCAGGGTTGTTCGACATGGTTGATGGCCGGGTGGCCCGGCATACGAATCAGGTGACGATGTTTGGGGGTTTTTTTGATTCGGTGCTCGATCGATACTCAGACTTAGGGTTGCTGATGGGCTTGCTTGTGCATTACGCATCAATTGACCGTTTTTTTTATGTCGTTCTGACGGCGGTGGTGATGACCGGATCGGTGATGGTGAGCTACACGCGAGCGCGGGCGGAGAACACGATTCCGCAGTGCAAGGTAGGCTTTGCGGAGCGGCCGGAGCGGGTGGTGTTATTGATCATCGGCGCGCTATTTGACCGGATGGCACCGGTGTTGTGGGTGATTGCGGTGCTGGCGAACCTGACCGTACATCATCGCATGATTTACGCCTTTCAAGAAGCTAAGCGGCTGGAAGATGCGCAGTTGCGTCCGGTTGGTAAGGGCAAGAACGGAGCCGCGGTCGGTTAGTCTTCGAGGATGACGACAGCCATGGCCATGGTGGCTGTATGGGTAAGGGAGACGTGTACAAAGCGAGCTCCCAGGCCTTGTGCGTGCACGGCGGCCTGCCCGGAGAGGCGCAGGGTGGGTCGGCCGGAGGGGAGGTTCAAGACCTCGACATCGTGCCAGGAGACGCCCCGAGTAAGTCCGGTGCCGATGGCTTTCATGAGTGCTTCTTTGGCGGCGAAGCGTGCGGCGAGGCGTTCGAAACGGTTGGCTTTGGCGAGGGAGTAAGCGATTTCGTGGGGAGTGAAGACGCGTTGGAGGAAGCGATCGCCGAAACGAGCGTGGGCGTCGCGGATGCGGGGTACTTCGGCGAGGTCGGTGCCGATAGAAAGGATCACGCCTTTATTGTGCCGTAAGTAGAATGGGAAGGGCTGGATATCTGCACTGGAGGGAAGATGGGGAAGGTATTGCGAGTAGAAGGGCTGAGCTATTGCTATGCCAATGGGTGGAAGGCGATTGAGGACATTGATTTTTCCCTGGAGGAGGGCGAAACGGTAGCGCTGCTAGGGGCGAACGGATCTGGAAAGACGACGTTTCTGCTGCACTTGAATGGAT
>CANNLB010000141.1 GCA_947505565.1 Acidobacteriota bacterium
TCAGCATGGTAAGAAAAGGTGCGGTTACCCTTCTATTCTATCTGAAATCAGAAAAGCCCACTCACACTTTTGGCATGAGTAAACCTCTTTCGCTAGACCGCTGCGGAGGAGAGTGGTTTACAGGAGTCTAAAATTAACTTCCACGGTTGCGGCGACCGCAACTGGCTTGCCGTCTTTGAACCCGGGACGGAAGCGCCACTTCTGGACAGCTTCGATCGCCTTTTCATCGAGACCGAGACCAAGGGGTCGGACCACCCGCAGTTGCTGCGGTTGACCCTTCTCGTCGACCACTACGTAGAGAACGACAGTGCCCTGAAACTTCGCTTTCCGCGCTTCCTCAGAGTATTCGGGTTCCACCTTTGACAACAGCGAAGGGGCCGAGACGCCGCCTCCAATTCTGTACACACCGCCACCCATCCCGCCGCCCGATCCGGGGCCGACGCCAGCGCCCGAACCCGAGCCGACACCGCCGCCCTTGCCCGCGCCGATTCCGGCTTGCGAGCCGGGCCCGTTCGAAGGAATTTTACCCATGGCGAAGGGGTCGCCGATATTGGTGAGAGCGACCTGCGGAATCGGAGCGTTGGACTGGAGCACCACCGTGGGCTCCATGACGAGCTTGGGTTGATTCAAAATCGGTTCGGCCGTGGGCGGGACGTACTGCTTCGGCGCGATCTTGGGCAGTTTGCCCTTAGTCGGGGGCAACGGGTTCAAGTTGCCGCCACCACCGCCGCCGCCCATCGACACTTTTTGGGGAGCCGCTTTCGGGAGGTAGGGTGCCAAGTCGGTCGGCATGAACAACGCCGTATCTTTCACGGCCTGAATAACAGCCTTGTTAGTCCCGATATAGATCAAAAGAGCGAGGATGACGCCGTGGACCAAAACCGAGTAGGCCCCGGACTTTTTTTCATTGCCGCCTGTCTGGCCCCAGATGTCGCGAACGGCAACCGGCTTAGAAGTGACATCGAGCGGCGGGAGAACAGGAGGACGAACCAGCTCTTTTACGTTTTGGATGAACGCCAAATGCCACGGCGGCTCCGGTGGAGCCATTAAACGAGCCAAATGGCGCTCTTCCTCGATCTCGAGCTGCGAGGGAAGGGCGCGGTTATTTTCGGTCGGTGGTGGAGTTGGAATTGTTGCCATCGTTCTGCATCCTGTCCCCTGCACGTCTAGACGATTTGCCGGTCAACAAGGTTGCAGTTTTCCTGGACTTTAAGCTTGCTAACTATGCAAAATTGTATCATGCGCTAGGAGAGTAGCCCAGAACGCGCAAGAAGGGCATTGGGATCCGGGTCGCGGCCCATGAAATTGCGGTAGAGCTGAGCGGGGTCTTCGCTGTCGCCTTGCGAGAGAATGTGATGGCGGAAGTCGCGGCCGGCTTGGAGGTTGAACACGCCCTCGTTCCGGAAGCGGCTGAACGCGTCGGCGTCGAGTACTTCGGCCCATTTATAGGAGTAGTAGCCCGCGGCGTAACCTACTGGATTTGCAAACAGATGGGTGAAGCTGGCGATCATGGCGTGCGCGAGCGGCAGACCGGCCGGGGCGAACGGCAGCAGCAACCCGCGGCTATAGGCGATGACGTCGCCATCCGTAGCCGGGGAATAGGTTGTATGCAGGGCGAGGTCGACCATGCCGAAGCTGAGCTGGCGCATTTGCGCGTTGGCGGCGCGAAAGTTGCGGGCGCGTTTCATCTTGTTAAATAATTCGGCGGGGATGGCGGCGCTGGTCTCATAGTGCTCGGCGAACAAGGCGAGGGCTTCGCTTTCCCAGCACCAGTTTTCGAGGATCTGGCTGGGGAGTTCGACGAAGTCCCAGGCGACGTTAGTACCGGCCATGCCGCGCAGGGGGACGCGGCTGAGGCAGTGGTGGAGAAGATGGCCGAATTCGTGGAAGATCGTTTCGACGTCGCGATGGGTGAGCAGGGCGGGGAGGTCGCCGATGGGCGGCGTGAGGTTGCCGCAGACGAGGCCGAGGTGCGGGTCCCAGGATTCGCCGTTGGGAAGGCCAGTTAGGAAAGAATCCATCCAGGCGCCGCCACGCTTGTTTTCGCGGGGATAGAAGTCGGAGTAGAAGCTGCCAATGTGGGCGCCGGAGGCTTCGTCGCGAATTTCGTAGAAACGGACGTCGGCATGCCAAACGGGAGCGCCGGGCTTTTCGACGACGAGAATACCGAAGAGGCGCCGGGTGATTTCGAACAGGCCTTCCATGACTTTGGGAAGGGCGAAGTAGGGGCGGAGCTCTTCTTCGTCGAAGTCGAAAAGGGCGAGGCGTTGCTTTTCGGCCCAGTAGGCGATATCCCAGGGGGCGAGGGGCTGGCCGGCGAAGGCGATGAGCTGTTCGTTTTCGACGACGAAGAATGGCTTCGTTTTCTCGTAGAGATCGTCGAGAAAGGCGCGGGCGGCGGCGCCGGTTTTGGCCATACGCTCGACCAGGACGAGATCGGCGAAGGTGGCGAAGCCGAGGAGTGCGGCTTTTTCGCGGCGGAGTTCGATGAGGCGGGTGGTGAGGCTACGGTTATCGAGGTCGCCGGTGGAGGCGCGGGTGGAGAAGGCTTGGTAGAGGGTTTCGCGGGTGGCCGCGTCGTCGAGATAGGTCATCACGGCGAGGTAGCTGGGTTGTTGGAGGGTAAAGCGCCAGCCGGGTAGGCCCTTACTTTCGGCGCTTTGGCGGGCCGCGGCGCGGGCGCTGGGGGGGAGCCCCGAGAGTTGGGCTTCGTCGGTGAGATAGAGTTCGTAGGCGTTGGTCGCGTCGAGGACGTTTTCCGAGTATTTGGTGGAAACGTTGGCGAGTTCGACGTCGATGGCTTCCGAGCGTTTCTTGCCGGCCTCGTCGAGTTCGGCACCGGCGCGGCGGAAGGCGTCCATTGTCTTCGTGAAATTGCGGCTGTGGAGGCCCGAGAGCTGGGCGGCTTCTTCAGTGGCGGCGAAGGCTTTGAGGGCAGCCCAGAGGCCGGGATTGAGCGCGATCGAAGAGTAGAACGCGCTGGCTTCGGGCTGGATGGCGTTGAAGGCTTCGCGAAGTTCCTGGGTGGTGACGACGGTTTCCAGATGCCGGACGACGTTGAGGGCGACGTCGAGCGGTTCGGTGCAGCGGTCGAGGGCGAGGAGGGTGTTCGCGTAGGTCCGGGGGGCGGGGGCGTCGATGACGGCTTGGATGGCGGCTTGGGCTTGTGCGATCAACTCGCGGATGCCGGCGACGACATGGGGGGCTTCGATCTGGTCGAAGGGGATGGCGAAGGAAATGGACAGAAGAGGGTTCATCGGCACCATTCCAGGTTAGCGGAGAAAACCGGACTTGCCGCTGCCGGTGGTACTCAGGGCGTCGTTGCGGGGGTCGTCGAGGGCAAGAACGCGGCGCAGTTCCGGGCTTAATTGGGCGATTGTTTCCGGGCGGAGCAGGCGCTGCTGATACTGCTGCTGGGGTTGATCGCCGCGGACGAAGAAGCCGTGGAGGGAGCGGCGGGGATGGTCGGTGTGGTTAGCGGTCCCGCCGTGCCAGCAGTGGGAGTTCATCATGATGACGTCACCGGCGCTGCCGAGGATGATGGTTTCGTCCGGGTGAGAAGCGGGGGGAAGTTGGCCGGAGAGATGGGAGCCGGGTACGGCGCGGGTGGGGCCGTTGTGCGGGGTGAAGTCGTCGAGCATCCAGATGGAGTTGAAGACGGCGGAGCCTTTTTCGTCGGGGAGGAGGCCCATATCGCAATGCAGGGGTTGAGCGGAGTCGGAGCGGGGCTCGGCGGCGCGGTAGTTGAGGCTGGAGAGTTTGTAATCGGGGCCGAGTACGGCGGCGGCGGCTTCGAGCAAGGTGGGGTGGGCGATGACCCGGTGGAAGACCTCGCCTTTGTCGACCAGATTGGCGAGGCGCTGAGAGTTTGCTTCCTGGCGGAACTCGGCTCCGGCGTTTTCACCCTCGATGGTCATCCGTTCGGCGACGGCGGCGCGGAGCGCTTCGAGCCAGGTGGGGTCGATCATTTGGGGGATGATCGTGTACCCTTGTTCCTGCAACTCCTGAAAATGTTTCGGGTTCACGCTGCGATTGTAACGCAATGAACTTTAACCGCATCTTGATTCGCGCAACGAACTGGGTGGGCGACGCCGTGATGTCCGTGCCTGCTCTGGAGCAAATCCGTGCGCGCTTCCCGGATGCGCACATCGCAGTACTGGCGCGGCCCTGGGTGAGCGGGCTTTACGATAAGTCGCTGATCGACGAGATTATTCCCTATCAGGCGGGGAAGGGCTGGAGCGACCTGCGGGGGAAGTGGCATTTGGCGGGGCGGTTACGGCAGATGAACTTCGACGCCGCGATTTTGCTGCAGAATGCGTTTGAGGCGGCCGCGATTGTATGGTTGGCGCAGATTCCGGTACGGATCGGGTACGCCCGCGACGGGCGGGGTTTGCTGCTGTCGGACCCGATTGTGGTGCCGAAGCCGGGCGAGATCGAAGACCATCAGCGCTACTACTATTTGGAGATGCTGCGGCGGGCGGGGTTGATCGAGAACCTGCCGGAGGTGCCCGCGGTGCGGTTGCCGGGGATTCCCTTTCTCCGGGAAGAAGGGCGGAAACGGCTGAACGGGCTTTGGATTGGCGTATCGCCGGGTGCGGCTTACGGGACGGCGAAGCGGTGGCTGCCGGAGCGATTTGCGGCGACGGCGGTGACGGTGGCGACGGCTTTGGGGGCGCAGGTGGCGGTGTTTGGGTCCCCGGATGAAAGGGCGTTGTGCGAGACGGTGGCGGGGCAGGTGCGGGAGGCGGGGTTGACGGCGGTCAACTTTGCGGGTGAGACGAGTTTGGCCGAGTTTGTCGAGATGGCGGCGGCGTGCCAGGCGTTTGTGACGAACGATTCCGGGGCGATGCATGTGGCGAGCGCCTTGGGGGTGCCGACGGTGGCGGTGTTCGGAGCGACCGACCACGTGGCGACCGGGCCGACCGGGCCGCTGGCGAAAATCATCCGGGAGCAGGTGGAGTGTAGCCCGTGTTTGCTGCGGGAGTGTCCGATTGATCACCGGTGTATGAAAGCGGTGACGGCGGAGCGGGTGGCGGGCGAAGTTTTGGAATTGGTACAGATCGCGCGACAATAGGCGGGTTACATGGTGGATACCCGAACCAAGATTGTCGACTTTGAAAGGTTTCGCGAACGGCTGTTGGCGCCGGTGCCTCCGCGGGCATTGGTGATTGGGCATTTCGACCCGGTCGTCTATTCGCACGTGGAACGGATGGGCGAGTTGGCGGCGGAGTATGGCCCGCTCGCTGTTTGCGTGACGAGCCCGGCGGATCCGCTGTTGCCGGTGCGGGCGCGGGCGGAGTTGGCGGCGGCGTTGGGGTGTACCGCGTTCGTCACGATCGCCGAACACGCCGAGGTGTCGCTGCTGAGCGGCATTGCGGGCCTGGTGGTGATCGACGAGACGCATGACGACCTGCGGCGCCGGGAGGCACTGATGACGCTCGTGCGCGAGCGGCAGAAAGCTTAGGAATTGAGCGCGATGCGGGTTCTCGTGATCAGACTCGGCGCGTTTGGCGATGTGTTGCACGCGATGCCGGCGGCGACGGCGTTGGCGCGGAGCGGAGCCGAGGTGACGTGGGTCGTGGACCGCAAATGGGCGCCGCTGCTCCGTGCCTGTCCGGTAAAGACGGTCGCGTTTGATCGGCGGAACGCGGGCGAGGTGATTACCGTGGCGCGGGAGTTGCGCGGGGCGGGGTTGGCGGTGGCCTATGATTTTCAGGGGCTTGTGAAGTCAGCGCTGGTGGGGCGGGTGAGCGGGGCGCCGCGGCGGATTGGGTTTGTTTCGTCGTATTTGCGGGAGCGGGTGGCGGGGTGGTTTTATACAGAACGGGTGACACCGCTTGGGACGCACGTGGTGGAACATAATTTGTCGCTCGTGGGATTGGCGGGGGCGGAGTTTCCTTTGCCGGTGGGAACGGTGGTGGAGGGGTTGCCGACGGGGCCGTTCGTGCTGGCCTCGGAACGGGCCGGATGGCGGGCGAAGGAGTGGCCAACGGAAAACTATGCGGCGCTCGAGAAGGGGTTGCCGGTGCCGCTTGTAATGAATCGGGCGGAGTGGGATTTGGACCAACTGATCTATGCGACCCGGCGGGCAGCGGCGGTTTTGGGCCTCGACAGCGGGCCGATGCACTTGGCGGCGGCGTTGGGGAAGCCGGGGGTTGCGCTGTTTGGCCCGACCTCGCCCGAACGGAACGGGCCCTATGGCGGTACCATCACCGTGATGCGCGCGCCGGGCGCGGAAACGACTTACAAACGAAACCAGGAGATTGCGGCTTCCATGCGCGCCATTAGGGTGGACGCGGTGCGGGAAGCCTTGGAACGATGCCTCGATACTTCTTCCCCAAACCGTACGCCGATTTAGTCGCCCGCATGCGGGTGCCGAGTGGGTTCCTTCTAGTGCTGGCATTTGCCTGGTTCGCCCGGCCGACGGCGGAGACTTTGTTCTATGGCGTTCCGGTGTCGCTCGTGGGTTTGGCGCTGCGGGCTTGGGCGGCGGGGCACCTGGAAAAAAACCGGAAACTGGTGGCGACCGGACCGTATCGGTTCCATCGGAATCCGTTGTACGCGGGGACTTTGTTGACGGCTTTAGGGCTGGCGGCGGCGGCGGGGCGGTGGGAGTTGGCGGTGCTGTTCGGGGCGGTTTTTGGATTGGTGTATCTGCCGGTGATGGAGCTTGAAGAGCAGCATTTGCGGGGGCTGTTTCCAGACTATGCGGCATATGCGGACCGGGTTCCGCTGCTGATTCCGCGGTGGCCGGGGTTGGAAAGTGCAACGCCGTTTCGCGGGTGGTTATATCGCAAGAACCAGGAGTATCAGGCGCTGCTGGGCTTCCTGTTGGGGTTGGCGTACCTGGCGTGGAAAGCTACTCTGGCTTGATGAGGGTG
>CANNLB010000142.1 GCA_947505565.1 Acidobacteriota bacterium
GTCCAGAAACACCGCCCCCATGATGGCATTCAAAACGAAGCCCACCGAGGTCACCGGTATAACGTAGCTCAAATCCGCCCAACTCAAGAGCGCCATCCGCGACAGCACCCAACCCGCCAGCAGGCCTATCCCGACGAGCACCCAAGGGTTGAACACGACTAGCACAAAAGAAAGGGGGCTGCCATCGAGCGCAGCCCCATGTTTCATGCCCCAACTGAGCGCGAAGTTCCCCAGCACATTCGTCACGACGACGATGGCGGCGAACAGGCGCGTCTTCCGGACTAGCCGATTACTTGACACCGGCGAGCGAGGCTTCTTTTTGTTCCTTGACGAACTGCTTCCGCTTGCTCCGCAGCGCCATATATTCCCGGGCTTCTTTGTAGAGCCGCTTGCGTTCGGTCGAGTCGAAAATCGACTTCCGCACGATCCGCCAAGCCGCTTTCGGCCGGAAGTAGTATTCGCTATAGAACCGTTCGACCGACTCCACCAATTCACCGCGGTCCAGGCCGGGATAGATGATGTTCGGCAACTGATGGCCCATCTCGTCGGTCATCGCGTCCAGCGTGATCAGGTTGTTCTTCTTCACGTAATCGAAGAACTCGGTCCCGGGGTAAGGATGCGCCAGCGAAACCTGGATCGTTTCGCAGTCCAATTCCTTGGCGAAGTTGATCGTATTCCGAATCGAATCCCGCGTCTCGCCGGGCAAGCCCACGATGAAGTCAGCGTGAATCGTCAACCCCAGTTTATGGGCGTTGGCGGTGAACCGGCGCGCCATATCGATCGTCGCGCCCTTCTTGATGTTCTTCAGAATCTGCTGATCGCCCGACTCGTAGCCGACAATCATTAACCGGCCGCCGGCGTCTTTCATCGCCTTCAACGTATCGAAGTCGGTCGTAACGCGAGACGTGCAGGACCACGTGATCCCCACCTTCCCCAACTCGTTACAAAGAGCAATCGTCCGGGCTTTCTGGTAGTTGAAGGTGTCATCGTCGAAGAAGACTTCCTTCAGCCCGGGGAAGTTATCCTTCACCCAACGGACTTCATTGACCACGTCATCAACGGAACGTAACCGCCACCGGTGACCCGAATGCGTCTGCGGCCATAAGCAGAACGTACACTGAGCCGGACAGCCCCGCGAGGTATACAACGCCACGTACGGGTTGTGCAGAAACGGCACGTTATACCGGCGGAAATCCAAATCGCGTTTATAGACTTTCGACGCCCACGGCAACGCGTCGAGATTCTCGATCACCGCCCCGTCGGGGTTGTGCATGAACGAACCATCGGGACGCCGAAACGAAACCGACGGAATCTCCTCCAGCGGAGTGCCCGTGGCATAAGCCACAATCGCGTGGTCAAACTCTTTCCGGACAATGAAGTCGATCGCCGGAGCGATGCGCAAAGATTTTTCCGGTTCAACGGTAACTGGCGGCCCGACGAAGGCGACTTTCAACTTCGGGTTGAGGTCCTTCATCATCTCGGCCATCTGCACGTCAACGTGGAAGCCAGGCGTTGAGGTGAACAAAACCAACAGCTCAAACTCTTTCGCCATCTCGACCGTTTGTTCAATCGAAATGCCGTGCGGAGGAGCATCCACCACTTTGCTGTCGGGCAACATGCCCGCGGGGTAACAGAGCCAAACGGGATACCAGTACGACTCGATCTCACGCGTCGCAGGCCAGCGCGAACTGGCACCACCGTCGAACCCTTCAAAAGAGGGAGGATTTAAAAAAAGCGTGCGCATAGAACCTAATTCCAACAGTACGGCAACCGGCACCCGAATAACAACTGTCGTCGAGTAAACAGTCGGAGCGGATCAGTGATTGGTCGCTACAGCCACTTCAGCGGGGGGGGGCTCTCCGCCCGGCTTGAAATTCGAATAGTTGATCAGGAGTTCCGCTTTGCCCACAATTCTGGTCTCAATCACCGACTCGACCCGAGTCGGCAGCGCTACGCCTTCATGGACGGAGTAGTAGCGAGTGAACGACACCTTCTTCAGGAAGACTGGCGACGGAGATTTCGAAAACTCCCCCCCTTCTCGAATTGGTAATGCCAGCTCCTCGTCGATCCAAAGCTCCCCCTTGAATATGCCCACGCGCTTTTTTCGCGGTGCCACTTCGAATACATGCACCCGACGCCCTTCCTGTTCGGCCATTCGCTTAAATTTAAACTTGTAGTTCTGATCGTTGATGCCTGCGTCAATCGGCTTCATACTGTTCTCTTGCTCCCCGGCTAGATACCGGGCGATCACGTGTTTTTTTATCGTATCGTCGCCCGTGATGGACTTTACGGCGAACGCCACGTGTCCGTTCTTCGCCACGTAGCGAACACCAGTGAGATGGCCCACTTTGCCCAGCTTCGGCAGGCGAGCATCGAAGTCCATCTCCATCTGCAAATCGCGCGTCTGGTCCGCTTGACGTCCGTTCGCTTCGAAGTAACGCTGCAAGATATCTTGGGCGGAAAGTGCAGGGATGGAGAGAAGGACGGAGAAAAAGAATCGAAAGACCAAACGCTACCTCAAACAAAAATACTCATCGTAGTGTACCAACCGCCGTTGCTATCCCGAGCGCTATCCTGGGTTATGCGATTTGTTGGCGCGGCCAGCCTGCTCAGCCTGTTCGTTCTCGGCTGGGTCGTCGCCGGTTGGTGCGGTCTTCACCAGGATGAAGCCCTCTTCCTCAAGGCGATTGACGATCCGGCCGGGTGCGCCTTCTCGATGTTCCAGGGCAAAGTCGCGCTGATGACCATGGCTTATGTGGGCACCCTCAAGGCGGCGCTCTACGTTCCATATCTCAAACTCGTCTCGCTCAGCCCCTTCGCGGTTCGGCTGCCTTTGCTGTTTGCCCTCGTCGCCATCGCTGGTCTGTCGCTGCGCTTCTGGCTTGGGTTCGGCTCCGTTTCGGCCGTCGCCCTCACGGCGATCCTCTTCATCGCCCATCCTCTTTTCGTCTTGCCGATCGTGATGGATTGGGGGCCGGTCGGTCTCCAACTATTGCTCAGCACGCTGCTGCTCTACGCCGTCAGCCGGAACTCGCTCCTCTGGGCCGGGCTGCTGGCGGGTCTGATGGTTTGGGACAAAGCCGTTGCAATCTGGGCGCTGGCCGCCGTGGTTGCCTCGGCGGCGATCTTCTATCCGGCCCGCCTACGTGGCTTTTTCCATTGGCGTGTCTTGGTTGGGTTCCTGCTCGGCGCCGCGCCGTATCTCTACTTCCGCTGGAAGGTTCCTCGCGCGCTGGGTGACCTGCGCACCGAACTCGCCCCGGCTGAACTTTGGCCCAAAGTGCTGGCGGCGCGACACTCCCTCGACGGCTCGGCCATGTTGGGGCTGCTGTTTCCGGTTGACCCTCCACCCACGCCCTACGGCATCGTCATGAGCGTGGTGCTGCTGGCCGTGGCCGGTTTGGCCTTGCGCCGCCGTCTGCCGGCTTTCTTCTGGGCAGCCACTGCCTTCGCGCTCGGCGCTATGATGCTGACCGGCGGCGCGGGCGGCTCGATCCACCATCACCTGCTGGTGTGGCCGCTGCTGGCGGCCGCTGCCTGCTCGACGCTGGTCGCGCTGCCGCAGCCCCGTTGGGCCGTCGCCATCGCTGGAGCCTTCCTCGCCTATTCCCAGCTCACCGCTTGGATCCCTTATTTCCAGGCCGCCGCCCATGGCCCGCGCCGGGAATGGACCGACGTCACGACGCAAGTAGCCCTCGATCTAGCCCGACCCGGCGCCTGCCCCGGTGGCGTCTTCGCCCTGGACTGGGGTTTCACCGACAACCTCATCGCGCTCGGCCGTGGTCGCTATCGCGTGCAGATGGCCGCTGACGACTGGTGGCGGGCCGATCTTCCTCCGGAGCAGCGGGCCCGGGCGGCCGCTCGGGCCGCCGACCCCCAAGCCTGTTTGCTCGAATGGGCCGACGGCCCACCGTACTTCACCGGAGTCCGCGCCGCAGCCGATGCCGCATTACGCGAACGCCCCAGCCGTGTCTTTCTCGATCGCCGCCGTCGTCCGATGATTCGTCTCTTCGGCCCGGCTTAGGGAACGTCGTAGACGACAATCGACTGGTCGGCGCGTTCGCGATCCGGCACCTGCCGGATCCAATGCTATGGGCCGCCTACGCCTTTCTGCAAGGCGTAGCGAGAGGCCAAAGCCAAAGTTCGCACGCTGACCGCTACGCAGCCATGGCTTGTCTCTTCCCACCGCGACACGTCCCGAAAGCGCCGGGATAAAGCTGGTTGCTTTCGGCTGTTCCGAAATACGTCAACCGACAGGTCGCGATCCCTGTCCGGTTCATCACTCGCACGAGCGAAGCCAACTTCTGGCCCCAGCCCAGATCGCTCTCCGCCAAACCGAGAGCGCCATCGTCAGCCAGCGGCTGGCATGAACGATCGCCCACCCCGCCGCCCACCAGAAAAAAAAACGTAAACCGCCAGCGCGACAGGGAAAAACCGCCAATCGCCGCCCACGTGGAAGTGCCCCCAACACAGGCTGAAATAGTCCTCCCGGTTGTGCTTTTGGGTCTCCTCGCTGCCCTGTGCTCCCCCGGGTCAAGAAGCTCCCGCAGACCCCCTGCCCGGGCTGCGATCCGCCTCGGCTGCGTGGTTGGCTCGCTGCTCGGGAACTCGTTGGCGAATCGGGACGTGCTCGACAGGATCAACCGGCCCAATACGACGCTGAACAGCCGTGGCGATACAACACTACCAGTGGCCCTACCGCCAGCGCCACGAACAGCAAATTACTGAACGGAGTCGTCAGTACCGCATGGCCCGGGGCCGGGGGCCGCAGGCTGAAAACTCCTGCCGCCGCGACTCCCGCGCGCGCCACGGTGAAGATGCCGCCAATAGCGCCCCCGTTCGTACAGCACGAATTTCGTTTCGGCCACCGAATCGCCGTGGCCTCCCGGTCGAACGCCCGCCAGATACGGCTCCAGACCCGCCAGGATCCGGTGTTTCTCCGCCCACCGCTGCACCCGCAAGCGACGTGAAGCGGCTCGTGGTAGGTCGCGTTTAAGTGGGACCAAGTGGCGGCGATCCGCAGGGAGCCGAGTAGGACCAGCACCACGAGCAAACCATACTGCCGCGTACCATAGGGAACCATGTAGACAACAATGGCGCGACCGGCCCGTTCGAGATCCGGGATCGGCCGCAGCCAATGCCACGGATCGCTTTCCCCCCCCTCTGCCTCGCATGCCGGGCGATCGGTTCCAGCTGATTCACGCTGACCGCCAGGTAGCCCGGACGGGGCATCCGATCAGCCAGCCCGATCGTAAACCGCCCCGGATATAATCGCTGGAAAATACGCCACGCGGGACGTTGCAATGCCCCGTCGGTCCATCAACTGCACGGGCGAAGGGAGATACTGGCCCCAGTCCAAATCGCTGTCGGCCAGAAACCACGCCGGGTCTGGCCGAGCGGCTTGGTTGAAAGAAGCGAGGTCGTCCGGATGCGCTAAGGCCGAGGCTACGACGAGCCAAACGGCGAAGGGAAATGTGATCCACCGCGCCGTATGGATCAGCGCCCAACCCGCCGCAACCGCCAGCGAAACATAAACAGCCATCGCGTGGCGGACGCCGATATTGATTCCCGCCGGTAAAATCGACGCCAACGGCAATAGGCACAACGCCACCGGGAAGAATCGCTAATCGCCGAACTCATTAACGCGCCCCGTGAGATGGCTCGCGTGACCGTCCTTTTTGTGCGCCTGCTCTTCGAGTATTCCTGCGACGGCGGGGCCCCCAAGCAGGAGTCGGACGGCCTGCTTGATCGGTTCTTGAGCTGCTCCTGGGGGTTTTTCCTGCGGGAGCCGGATATCGCTTGTATCGAAAACGAACCGATAAGTCGCTGACAACACAACCAACGCCAAGGCCAACCCGGACGCCAGCCGTTCGGCACTCGCTAAGAATTGACCAGCCCTGTTCGCCAAAACTTTACCACCAACCGGCCCCGACGGCGCTGCCTCTCCGACGAGCATGGGCTTGTGGCGCTTGGTCTGGCCCGGCAGGCAGAACGCCGGTGCCTAAACCGAATTCAACGATATACGCGCCTGCGGCACGGAAGATGAAGGTCCCGCCCGGGGGCATGATCAGTTTGTGGATCCTTATGTTGGGCTTGTGGTGCAACACAAGCGAAGGATGAAAATGGTTCGGTACCCGAGCGATTTTGGCAGCGGCTGACGGTGTCGTCCGCGATTTGCTTGCGTACCGGGCCCGGGGGGGGTATGGCGGGACGGATCCACGGCGATTTTTCTAAGTGATAGCAGTATCGAGGGTTAGAGGCGGTAAGTTTCGAAGGAATGCCTTGGTCGGGGAGGCGAAAAAGTGATGGGATGATCGTCTAGGCCGTCGATTTAGGGGGCGCTGGGGAGGGAGGGTTGCTCCCTTTCGTGTCACGATGCCAAGGCCTCGTCGAATTCGCTAAGCGCATAGGCACCGCCGAGTCTGCGCTCGTACGGAAAAATGGCATCGCCGTGATGTCGGGCTTTCGTTCGTGGGCGGACTCCCACGCTTGCCTGCTTCCACTGCGATGTCGAATGGCTCGAAAACTGAGCGGGGCGACGCATAGAGTACGGCTGCTGGCCCGCTGGGCCGGGCTCTTCCGTGGCGCGGGGGATGTGGATCGATAAGACAAGAGCTTCCTGGATGCACGCTATGGAAAGTATCGACTGGTCAGATTGTTCTTTGGTCGAAATCAAACTCGGGGCGCAAGGCGGCTCTCCTCTCCTGCGGGGCACCCGTCTGCCTGTTGCTGCCATTGTCGACAACTTTGAATACTGCGTCGGTGTCGCCGAGATATCGGAGTAGTTTGAAGTACCGATCGAATCGGTCCAGGCCATCGTGACCTAGGCCAAGAGCCACCGCGTTGCGCATCGTGTTTGAT
>CANNLB010000143.1 GCA_947505565.1 Acidobacteriota bacterium
CATGTCGGCTTCAATCACCTTGCGCTGGAGGTACTCGAACAGAAACTGCGCTCGCGCTTCCAGCATGTCGTTCAACTCTCGCCGAGGCGCTTCGCGGGCGGGCCTGCCTTCGGCTGACGGCACCTCGATGTAAGTATTGTCCGCCGTCAAACCCAGGATCGCGCAGCCGTATTCAATCTTAAGCCGCTCGGCGTCGTCGTGGGTGACGTGAAAGCCCGCGCTGACATCGCGGGTGAAGTGGTCGGCGGAGACCGGAATGCTGGTTGCCTGCACCATCGCTTCGCCGTCGTAGATCACCAGTTCGGTCGAATGCAGCCCGATGTCGGCCACCGCCACGCCCTTGGCCCGCTCTTCCGGGAGTACGCAGGCATAGGCCGCCGCCATCGCTTCGAACACGGTCTCCTCTACGGCCAGATGGGCATGATGAACCGCGCTGACCAGCGCTTGGTGGTCGATCGTCGAGGTCGTCACCACGTGCACATTCGCTTCCAGGCGCGAACCGCGGATGCCGCGCGGATTGAGCATTCCAGTTCGTCCGTCGACAGTAAAGTCTTGCGGCAACACCTGTAACAGAATCCGATCGTCCTCCAGCCGCACGCGGCACGCCAGTTCAACCGCGTAGCGCATGTCCGAATCGTCGATCTCACGCGGCCGCCCAAACTCGTAGACGCCACGCGCGTTGGCACCCTTCACCGGTTCACCGCCCAAGCCCACGACCACGGCGTCGAACGAAATCTGTGCCTGCCGTTCGGCTTCGCGGGCCGCTTGGCGGATGCATTCCGACATCACGTCCCGGTCAGCGATCCGGCTCTTGGTCCAACCCTTCGACTCCACTTCTCCCGAACCCAAAAAACGGATCTTACCGTCCTCGACGACGCAGACCACGCAGCGAGTGTAGGCACTTCCAGCGTCCAGTCCGACCGCCAAACGAACTCGGCTACCAGCCATGGGAGATCCCTCCGTATAGCGCCAGTCCTGCCGCAACCGCCCAACTGGGGGCGGAGAGTTCGAGCGGCCATTCCGCCACGCCGATCACTTGGCCCAATCGCACAGGGCATTGCAGCAACTCTTCGGCGAAGTCGCACAATCCAGGCAGGGACGCGCCGCCCCCGGTCAGGATCAGTCCCCCCGGAGGCGGCAACTGCCCGGCCAGCTCTTCGATCCGAAACTCAAGCATGTGCAGGTACTGTCCGGCTCGCGCCTCCAGAATCTCCTGCAAGGGTGACGGCTTCTGTTCCACGCCGGGTCGGTTGAGATTCCCTTCGGCCAGTTTAAGATGTTCGGCCTCGGCCATCGGCAGATCAAACAGGCTGGCGATATCTTGCGTAAATTCGCGTGAGCCAACATCGACGCTCGCGGTCCGAATCCCGCCCGTCAAATCGCTGTAGGCTAACTCCGTCGCGTCAATGCCAATCGCGGCCGCGCTGATTCCGCCCTGCCTCATTAAGTCGGATGTGGTGGCAAGCAGAGCAGCCTCGCTTTCCACGGCGAAGTCAGCGACGCGTAAACCGCTCCGTTCGATCGCCGCGTCCAATGCCTCCATCTGATTAAACGCATCGGCATACCCAACCGTGATCGCTTCTACCGAAATGCCCGCGCGGATACCCGCCGAGAGGGCGGCGGCCGAGATCGATCCCGCCACGGCGTCGGAGTTTCGGATTCGACCGTCCTGCCAGCCCTGCGAGGGAACGACGCTGGCGCTCCGCAACCGCGGTCGTCCGCTGATCCACTCAATCACCACGCACCGCGTGTACACGCTGCCCGCGTCAAGTCCGGCGCGCAGGAGACCTTCGCTAGACTCCACGTGGAACCTCCACCCGAATGATTTGTTCGGCTTGGCCGGGTCCTTGGGGTACCGAGAGAATACTGCCCTCGATCCGCAGGTCAAAAATACTCGACTCCGGAGCCCGCTTCTGGATCTCGGGAAAACTTAACCGGAATTTCTCAAGCCGCCGCTTGAATTGGCGGTCTCCCAAAAGGAGCGTCACGACCCGACCGCTTTCATCCTGCATCACCTTAAGGTTACCCGGATCCGTGGCGTCGACTTCAGATATTTTTTCGGCCAACGGTCCAGCGTCCTGCAGCAGCTTGACGAAACGGTGGACGCGCAACTTGCGATCCTCTTCCTCTTGGCGAGGCGTTACCCCGGCTAACACCGGAAGCTTGAAATCTCCCGGCTGCTGCAGGTGCAAGATATTGCCGTCTCCATCGATCAACGCCGGTCGCGAAGAATGGTCTTCGCCCGGAATTTGGATCCAAGCCACCGGTGCCCGCTCCGTGATGTGAACCCTTACCCGATTAGGCCAAATACGGGTCACACTCGCTTCGGCGATCCAAGGATTTTCGAGTAACTGCAGACGCCGTTGCCGAATCGGCATCATGTAGAGGCTTCGTCCGTAGTCGGAGTTGAAAGGGGCGGCCACTTGGGCTCGGGCCGCATTTTTGATTCCATGGATTTCCAGATTCGGACTCTCTTCGCCTAAGTCAGGCGGCATCGCCACGCGGAACTGAGCGTCGCGCAAAAGATAGTTCTGCGTCTCTTGCCATCCGAGAAGCAGGCCGACCAGGGCGGCTGAAAACAGCGTGGCCCAAACAAGACCTTTGCGCACTGTTCGATAGCGAGCTTGCCGATCTTCGGTGCGGACGGGGGAGGGAACGTGCTGTTTGCGTGCCATGAAATTCTTCCTCTTACTGCAGTCGGGCCAGGAGTTTGTCGCCAGCCTGCCAGACGTTTCCGGCTCCCAGCGTAAGGATCAGGTCGCCCGGTTGTACCGCGGCCAAGACAGCCTCCGTCGCCGCCTCAATCGTGCCACAATACTGCGCTCCGCGGTGGCCGAAGTCCTGCAGCCGACGGACCAGCGCTTCCGCGGTCACGCCCGCAATTGCAGCTTCCGAAGCCGCATAGATGTCCAGCAGATACACCGCCTCGGCTTGATGGAAACTGCGGGCAAAATCGTCCATTAGGTGCTGAGTGCGGGTGTACCGATGCGGCTGAAAAATTACGTGAATCCGTCCAAACTTGCAAAGTCGCGCTGCCGCAAGCGTCGCGCGGACTTCGGTCGGATGGTGCCCGTAGTCATCAATTACCGTTACGCCGCCTTCTTGGCCCTTCAGTTGGAATCGCCGATCGACGCCCGTATATTCGAGCAAACCCCGCCGGATGACATCGGGCGGCACGTCCAACTCGTCGGCGAGCGCGATCGCTGCCGTTGCATTCAAAACGTTGTGGACGCCCGGCACGCGAATCTGAAAGGTTCCGAGGTCCTCCCCGCGCAGACGCAGCTTCCAACTCGAAACAAAATGGCCGCAATCGGCATCAACTACCTGCAGATCGGCCTGCGCGCTGAACCCATAGGTGATCGTCCGACGATTCACGTCAGGCAGAATTTGCTGCACGTTTTCATCGTCCAAACACAAAACCGCGGCGCCATAAAAAGGAACCTTGTTCACGAAATCGCAGAACGCGGCGCGGATCTCCTCGATCGAGTGGTAATGATCCAGATGCTCCCGGTCGATATTTGTCACCACCGCCAAAATTGGCGCGAGCTTCAGAAACGAACCATCGCTCTCATCACTTTCCACAACCAGGAAGTCGCTTTGCCCCAGTCTTGCATTGCCGCCGCCTAAAGTTCCCACTTTGCCGCCAACCACCACCGTCGGGTCGAGCCCCGCATAGGACAGAATCGCCGCCGTCATCGAAGTCGTCGACGTCTTCCCGTGGCTACCCGCAATCGCGATGCCGTACTTCAACCGCATCAATTCGGCCAGCAGTTCGCCGCGTGGGATGATCGGGATGCCCAGCCGTCGGGCTTCGAGCAATTCAGGGTTGGTGGCCTTCACGGCTGACGTTACAACCAGAGCTTTGGCACCCGCCAGATTCGCCGCCGCGTGGCCCTCGTAAACCTTGATGCCCAGGTCGGCCAGCCCCTCCGTCGTCGCGGAGAACTTCTGATCAGAACCTGTGATCGTGTAACCCAAATTGTGCAACACCATGGCAAGGCCGCTCATGCCGATGCCGCCGATGCCGGTGAAGTGAACGTGTTGTGGCTTAAAAAACATTTCGCCCATCTATTGTTCCAATACTCCAACACATTCCTCAAGCAGGTCGGCCGCTCGCTCGGCTGCGCCGGGCCGTGCGAATCGTCTCGCCGCCGCACTCATCGCCTCTAACTTACCCGGCAACAGCAATGCCGCAATCTCGTCGCGCAGCCGTTCCGGGGTGCATTCGCGGTCGAGCACCATCCTTGCCGCGCCGGTCCTTTCGAGTGCCGCTGCGTTCTTAGCTTGATGATCGTCGGCGGCGTAAGGGTAGGGAACCAGAATGGCCGGCTTGCCCGCCGCGGCGAGTTCGGCCACTGCCCCTGCGCCCGCCCGGCAGATCACCAAATCCGCTTCCGCAAACGCGGCCGGCATATCATCAACGAACCGGACCACGGTTACGCCCGGTATGTTCGGCCCATCCGACCCCGATTGCAACAGGATCCGCACCGGTTCACCGTCCAACAGCGGCCACAGCCCGGTCACCGCTTGGTTCAATGTCCGCGCGCCCCGACTGCCGCCGGTCACCAGGATATTGACGATCGGGCCGCGCTTCCTCGGTGCCAAATTGAAAAATTCACGGCGCACAGGTAGCCCCGTCAACTCCGCGTTTCCCGCCGGAAAGTAAGGCAGGGCGTCTTCAAAACTAAGCAGCGCCTTGCGCGAGAAGCGGGCCATGTGCCGGTTCGTCAGGCCTGGCATCGCGTTCGGCTCCATCAAAATCAGCGGAAGCCGTCGCAACGCCGCTGCCACGGCGACCGGCCCCGCCGCGTAACCGCCCATGCTAAACACCGCTGATGCGTCGAGTCGCCGCGTAAGCGCCAGGCAGCGCAGGACGCTCCCAGGTATCTGCGCCATGGTCTTCAACTGGTGCCACCGCCCCTGACCCTGCAAGCTGCCGATGTCAATCAACTCCAGAGGAAAGCCGGCGGCGGGCACTAGTTTCGTTTCCATCCCCCGCGCGGTTCCGACGAACACAGGCTGGTGGCCGCGAGCAGACAGTTCCCGCGCCACCGCGATGCCGGGAATTACATGTCCGCCTGTGCCTCCTCCCGCCATAAGAATTACCACTAGTGCGAACGCTCGCTTACGCTCAGCAAGAGGCCAACCGAAAGCAGCGTCGCCAGCAGCGAACTGCCTCCGTAGCTGATCATCGGCAGCGGAATTCCTTTCGTCGGGCCGAGGCCCGTAACAACTGAAATGTTGAAGAGAGCTTGAAAGACAATCATCGTCGTCACCCCAAGTGCTATATAGCGCCCGAAATCATCCGGCGCCATCAGAAAGGTTCGATAACCCCGCCAAAGGATGACAAAAAAGCCAATGAGCAAAGCCGTTGACCCCAGCAAGCCAAACTCCTCCCCAATCACCGCAAAGATGAAATCGGTATGCGGCTCCGGGACATAAAACAACTTCTGTATGCCATCCATCAACCCGAGGCCGAATACTCCCCCCGAGCCAATCGCGATCTTCGATTGCAGCGCTTGGAAAGCAGGGTCCGATGGAGCCGTGGAACTCTTCACGTAGGTCATCACCCAACCGTTCGGATCAACCTCGTTGAGAACCTTGTGCTCCGGGTCCAGCATCACGACGACGCGTCCTACCCGGTACGGCTTCGCCGCCACACCGACGATCATGAACAAGATTGCGACCGGCACTGCGCCCAGCAGATAGCGCCGATCCAAACCCGCCACGAAAAACACCAACGCCGTCGTGGCGATGAGAACCACTGCGGTTCCCAAGTCGGCCAGCGAGACAAAAAACACTAAGAACGAGAGCACCAAGCCGCACCCGGCCAGCGTAAACCGAGCGTTGTTCACCGCCCGAATCCGGCGGGAAAGGAAGAACGCCAGGAACAAAACGAGTGCCGGCTTGGCCAGTTCACTCGGTTGCAGCGACCCCACCCCCAGCTTGAGCCAGCGGTGTTTCGAGGTGTCTGTGAAAAACGCGACGATGAGCATCGTGAGGACAACGCCAATACCCCCGAACGCCCACGCGGGGGTATTGAAGACGTGATAGTTCAACCGCTTCAAGATCATCAGGCCGAAAAAAGAGACCACGGCCCAGCCCAGTTGGTGTAGAAAAAAGTAGTTCGAGCCCACGTCATACTTACCTTGCACCGCGATGATCGAACTCGCGGAATAGACCATGATCAGCCCAAAGGTGACCAATGCCACGACGGCACAAAACAGAATTTTGTCGGTGTAGAGTCTCTTTCCCATCGTCGCTTCCTACTCGAGGTTTTGAACCAATTCTTTGAACACGCGCCCGCGATGCTCATAACTTTGAAACTGATCGAAGCTGGCGCACGCCGGCGCCAGCAGGACGGTGTCCCCACTCTGCCCTTCGGCGTGACCGACGCGAATGGCTTCTTCCAGTGTGCCGCAATCGAGGAAGGGAAGTCCCGGTTCGACCTCCTCCAATTGCCGCCGAATAATTCCTGCGGCCATGCCGATCAAAAGAATTCGGCGGGCCTTGCGGCGCAAGCGACCGGCCAAGCCCCGGTAGTCACTCTGCTTGTCCTTGCCCCCGAGAATCACCCAGAGCCCGCCCGCAAAGGCGTCCAGTGCCTTTGCCGTCGCGTCGACATTGGTCGCCTTCGAATCATTGTAGTAGCGGATTCCAGCAAGTTCGCGGACAAATTCCAATCGGTGTTCTACTCCGGGGAAGGTGCGGATAGCGGCTTCAATATCGCTAAGTGCCACGTTGGCCAGCCACGTCGCCGCTGCCGCCGCCATTACATTCTCCACGTTGTGCTGACCCCGCAGCGGGATCGCCTCCACCGGAAGCAGTGCCTGCTCATCAATCGAGATTA
>CANNLB010000144.1 GCA_947505565.1 Acidobacteriota bacterium
CGACGAGTTCGCTCAGTGCCTAAAGCGGGAGGCGGAGCGACGGTGAAGCCTGAATCGCAAAGAACGCGTATCTTTGTGCACCATCCACCCATCCTTGTCGAAATGGACCATGAAGGGCCTCTGTTCGCCGCTTTGAAACGGACAAGCGGCGCACCGTAGCGTAGGCTAGGCGCCATCCTAGCGAAGCGCGAGCCCACGAGTTCCCGTCCTCCGGTCTTCTCTCGAAATCCTTGGCAAGATCCCTTCATCGTTCTGAAACATCTCTTCGGTAGCCTGAAGGAAGTTCAACTTTCAGGAGAATACCGCTCATGGCTCGCTTCCTTCGCGCAACATTGTCCCTTCTGTTCGTTTTAGCCCCCCTGGTCGCCCAAACCGACGCTAATAAGGCGCAGGTTAACGGTACCGTCACCGATCCTTACGGTGCCGTAGTCCCCAACGCCGTCGTCAAGATCAAGAACTCGAACACCGGCCTGCTTCGCGAACTCAAGTCCAACAGCGAGGGCGAATACCGCGCCCCCCTCCTCGATCCCGGCGTCTATGAAATCGCCGTCTCCAGCCCCGCCTTCGCCGAAACCAAACTCACCGACATCGCTTTAACCGTCGGCTCCGCTGCCCGCATCAACGTCCGTCTCGCCCTCCAGGCCGTCTCGACGATGGTCGAAGTCGGGGCCACGATGATCGACGTGCAGACCTCCGCCCAAAGCGCCACCGTCAACAGCAACGCCATCACCAACCTCCCCATAAACGGCCGTCGCTTCCAGGATTTCGCCGTCCTCACCCCCACCGTTCAGGTTGACAACAACACCCGCGGGCAGATCTCCTTCGCGGGCCAGCGCGCCATCTATTCGAACATCATGCTCGACGGTGCCGACTACAACCAACCCTTCTTCGGCGGCATCCGCGGCGGAGAGCGCTCCGGCTCCATCATCACCGTTCCCCAAGCCGCCATTCAGGAATTTCAAGTCGTCCCCACCGGTTACACCGCCGAGTACGGCCGCTCCACCGGCGGCGTGATGAACACCATCACCAAATCCGGCGGCAACGATATCCACGGTGAGGCCTTCTATCAAATCCGCCACCGCGAACTCAGCTCCAACAGCCCCATCTTCCTCGTCAAGCCTTCGGAAACGCTCCAACAGTTCGGCGGCGGCGTCGGTGGACCCATCGTCAAGAACAAGCTCTTCTACTTCGGTGCCATTGAAACCCAGCGGTCGGAAATCCCCCGCCAAACCCTCTTCCCGCAGCTCACCACCTTCACCCCCACCCCGGAAACCCGCGCCGCCTTCGACTATTACAAGAGCCTCGAAAAGCCCTTTAATCAAACCAGTCGCGCCACCGCCCTCACCTCAAAAGCCGACTACCAAATGGCCAACGGCGACCGCCTCACCTTCCGTTATAACTTCTCCCGCTCCAGTGAAGACAACGCCGTCACCACCGGTGCCGCCGTCAATCCGTTTGCGAATGCGGCCGTCTCCAACGAAGGCACCGAAAAAGATCAAATCAACAACGGCAACGCGCAGTATACGAAGCTCTTCTCCGCCAACGTCGTCAACGATTTCCGCTTCACCGGCTCAGCCGAATTGCGCCCCCGCCTCGCCAACTCCTCCTTGCCGCTCGTCACCAACACCATCGGCAATTACGGCACCCGCAACTTCCTTCCCACCACTCAAAGCGATAAACGCTGGCAGATCACCGACGCGCTCTCGCTCACCCGCGGTCGCCACACCATCAAGTTCGGAGTCGACCTCAACTTCCTCAGCGCCAGCCAAACCTTCGCTTTCAATCAGTTCGGCACCTTTGGCTTCGCCACCACCGACCTCAATGCCATTCTCCGCACCATGAGCGCCAACGGCACCGGCGGCGTCAATCGTTTCGATATCCCCGCCGCCACCTACGCCCGCGCCATCGGCAACGGGGCCGCGTCATTCGATACCAAACAGATTGCCTTCTTCGCCCAGGACAGTTGGAACGTAACTCGCAAACTCAAAATCGACGTCGGCCTCCGTTGGGAAGGCCAGTACAACCCCAAGGTTGAGGCGAACAATACCCAGTTGATCAGCCTTCTGAACAACGTCCGCGCCCCCCTCGGCTCGGTGACCAACGTCACCTCCATCCCGAACTCCACCGCTCAGGTGATGCCCCGGTTCGGCTTCGCTTACAGCCCACTCAGCCAACCCACCAAGCTCGTCCTCCGCGGCTTCACCGGCCTCTTCTACGGCGCTACGCCGATGCTCAGCTTCTCCGGCGCGGTGAATAACTTCCGCATTCCTCCCGGTGACGTCTCGCTTCAATTCGGTAACCTCCCCGGCCAACTCACGATCTACCAAGCCTTCCTCCGTGCCGGGGTCGACCTCAACCGCACCGCCGTCGATGCCCTCCCCGTTCTCAGCATTCAGCAACTGCAGTCCGCCGCCACTTTCGCCGCCGGTGGCACCACCCGCGATCCGTTCGCCAACGCCAACGTGCTCGCCATGGGCGCTGACTTCAAAAATCCGCGCGCCTTCCAGATGGGCCTCGGCGCTGAATCCGAGATCATGAAAGGCTTCACCGTCGGCGCTCAGTTGCACTACGTCAACACCGCCAACCTCCTCCGGAATCGCAACTTCAACCTCCCGATCCCGACCCTCCGCCCCACCGACCAATCTCAGCGTCCCTTCTTTGGCGTCCGCCCCTTTCCCACCGTCAACCAGTTCACGGTTCGCGAAAGCTCGTCCCGCGGCATGTACCGCGCTGCTACGATTTCGGCTCAATACCGGAACAAGCGGGTTCAATTCCAATCGTTCTATACCGTCTCGGAGAACTTCTCCGACGACGACAACGAACGCGACGCCGGTGGCTTCGTCTACGAAAACTCCTTCAATCTGAAGCCCGAATACAACTACGCCAACATGGATACGCGCCACCAGTTCACCTCGAACGGCACCTACAGCCTGCCGCTCGGCATCGACATCGGCGGCATCTTCCGCGTCCGGTCCGGCCTTCCTTTTAACGCCGTGGCCGGCAGCGATCTCAATGGCGATGGCAACAACAACGACCGTCCCTATCTCGCCGTTGGCAAACCGCTGCCCCGCAATAACTTCCGCAACCGCGGCACCAGCACTTTTGACCTCCGCCTGATGAAGACCTTCAAGCTGATGGCTGAACGTGCCAAGCTCCAGTTCTCGGTTGAATTCTTCAACCTGTTCAATGTGGACAACGTCGTCTTCGCGGGCGGCGCGAACATCTACGGCGCGGGCATTCTGGCGGCCACCGGCCAACCCGCCGCCATCGACGCCCGTTTCATGCGTCTGCGGTTAGCCGACGGCAACTACGACCGCAACAACCAACAGGTGGGTAACCCCCGCCAGATCCAGTTCGCCCTGCGCTTCTTCTTCTAGCTAAGCGACTTGGGCCAGAGCTTTGACGGCCGCAGCCTTGCGCCACTGACGGGAGACGTCAATTCGCGCAAGGCTGCGGCCGAATCCCTGGCACCTGGATCGGCGTCATTGTCCAAGAGAACTCGTACCCCGGCGGTGTAGCCGGGAAAGGCCGCCTTGTGAAGCGCCGTCTGCCCGGTGGAATCGCGCGAATTCACCTTCCATCTTACTTGTACGAGGTAACGCAGCACTGAAACAAAGTATTCGAAGTGCCACTCGCAACTGGCGTGCAGAATGGCCGTTCCGGCATTTGGGTCAGCGCCCGCCTTCAACAGCTCATCACCAAAGCGATAGTGAGCAGCGTGTCCAACCGCAATCATCAACGGCGTTGCCTTACGCCAGCTCAAATTCACCTGATGCGCGTCTTTCAGCGAACAGACCTCCTCCAGTTTGGCGGGCTCGGAAAGACGCGACGCCGAGAGGAGCCAAAGGTCGGTCATGCCCGTCGGATGAGGCGTAACCGGCTGAAAACAGCGAAGCAGTTCTGCCGCCGGTTCAAGGCCACAAAAGGTCGCGAGTTCGAAGGGCGTCATGTCCATAGACGTGGACCGAACCGTTGGATCCGCACCTCTCCGCAGTTGCACGCGAACCGTTTCGACATGACCGGCGTGCCTCGGAGATGTGATGCGGAACTCCAGCGTGCGTCCAAGAGGGGTTTGCCGCCAATTCGTTGGAGCGACTTGGTTCGGGTTCGCCCCGCGATCCAGCAGTCGCGTCACTTCTTCGGCGTCGCCCACCCAACCAGCGTCGTGCCGAAGCTGCCACTTCATCGAAGTCAGAGTATCTCTTGAGGTCCGACCCGCGCCAGCCCCCGGGCGAACAACGACATGGGCGCGAAGCACGGGCGGCCGCTGCTTCCGTTAGTAGTGATAACGGCGGGCTAAGATCCGAATCTTGTCTGGCAACAACTGATAAACCAAGCGGTGTTCCTGGTCAATGCGCCGCGACCAACAGCCCACCAACTCGTGTTTAAGAGGCTCCGGCTTTCCAATGCCGGAAAACGGATCACGCTGAATATCTCCCACCAGCCGAATGATCCGGATTGCCTGGCTTCGATCGTGTTGAGCCCACCAAGTGAGGTCGTCGAAAGCGGAGGGGTCGAGCTCGATGCCTCTCACAGGCCCAGTTTCGTTACTACGTCCTCAAACGGCAACCCGCTCCGTCGGTCCAGAGCGGCCTGCAGTCGCTGCCGCATCGCGTCAGATTTCGGAAGATAAGCAGTTTCACGCTCTGACGCAATCTCCTTCCAAAGAGTGATCGGCACAATCACGGCAGTGGCTTCGCCAGCTTCGTTCGACACAATTTGGATGTCAAACATCAGACACAGTCTCAGTTTAACTCGCTGGAGACGGCAAAGTGTCGGTCCAATCCCCCTCCTGCGATAACCGACGATTTTTGAATCGGAAGCCGGAACCTACCGCGGCGTCACCTTCGGCCAAGCCAACTCAATTCCCTGTGCCGTCATCTTCGCCTGCATCGCCGCCAGCAGCTTCTTATCCTTCCGAATCTTGCGCGGCGGCTGACCCGTAATCACCGCCTCCGCCGCAATCTGCCCGGCCGCCTCGCCAATCCCCCATTCCACAGGATGCAACCGATAGCACCCGTTCGTAATATGCGTCACCCCGAGGTTCTTGCACCCCGCCAGCAGATTCTCCACCCGCCGCGGGATCAACGCCCCCATCGGAATCTGAAACGGCAGCGAGCTAACGTCGACGTAATTGTCGCCCCCCGAGGAAGGATGCAAGTCGATCCGATAGCTCCCAATCCCCACCGTATCCGCAAACTCCTCGGCTTCCGCCGTCGGCCCCGCCACCTGCCGTCGCGCGTCCGTCCCCACGTGCTGCTCCACCACCGTGAACTCCGCCAATATCCGCCGCGATTCCCGAATGTACGGGTACTTCGCCAACCCATCCTCCGTCCCCGCCAAGTCATGCCGCAACCGCAGCCCCTTCCATCCCTGCTTGCCATCCTCCCGCGGACACTCCGTCTGCATCCAATACAGCAAACTCAGCGAAAGCTGCTTCCCGCCTGCCAAACTCTTCGCCGCCTCGGCCTCTGACACGTCATGCAGATTCCCCAGCCAGTAGTCGTTCTGCGGCCAGTTGATCAGCGAGATATCGTTGTACGCCCCCGCGAAATTCGCCTTATTTGCGATCCGCCGATACAGCCACAAGTTCAACGGCCCCGGGCTTCCCATCCGCGCCCGCGGATCGAACGTCACCGCGCGCGGCGTCAGCTTAATCGGGTCCGACATCGCCCAACTCAATAACTTCCCCGACCACGCCGGCTTCATCGCCGGCACATAATCCCGCCAAAACGCATAGTCCTTCGGCCGGTCAATCGTGTGGTCTTCCCCGTCCCGATAGTCGATCGCGTAACAGACCGTGAACGATTGATGATTCTGCGGCTGGGCCGCCTCCGGCGCATGCGGCTCCCCCGTCTGCTTCCGCGATTCAAACCCCGTCACGTACTCGGTCTTCGCCAACGGCAACACGTCGCCGAGCTCGGTCGCGTCAATAAAGTACGGTGCCGTCACCGTCAACTCCTTCCCCGTCACGAAGCTCTTCACCGTCACCGCCCGCACCTGGTCGCCGCTCATATCGGCCTTCACCGGCCGATGCTGCAACAGCACCGTCAACTGCCCCGCACTCGCCCACGGAGCTAACATCGCCTCCAGCACGTGCAGCGACACCGGCGGCTCATGCGTAATTTTCGAAACGGACCCATCCCCCGGATTCAAGTACGCCTTTGCCCGCGCCTCCGCGGTCAACGGATAATGGTCGCGATAATACTGCCGGACTTCGCTCCGATAACGCCGATAAAGCTGCGTCCCCCCAAAGTTCTCCACCCACGGGTGCTCATCCGGCGGCACCAGTTGCGACGTCAACTGCCCGCCCACCCAGTCGGTCTCCTCGGTCAACACCACCCGCATCCCATTCCGCAGCGCAGCCAGCGCCGCCGCCACTCCGCCGGTGCTCGCGCCAATGATAGCGACATCGGCTCGCAGATCACGGCCATCTGCGACAATCGGAGCCGCAATGATTGTTTGCAATAGGGTTCGACGAGTCAGCATCTCTTACATCGTAGAATGGAGAAACTACCCATGGTTGGTTACGACGCAATTTCCGGATACGTATCCGCTCACCAAGCGCGGCTTCTCGACGAGCTGCTGGACTTTCTCCGCATCCCTAGCGTCAGCACGCTGCCGGAGCACAAAGCCGACGTCGAACGCGCCGCCGAGTTCACCGCCGCCGCCCTCCGCGCCGTCGGCCTGCCCCACGTGGAGATCATTCAAACCGCGGGGCACCCGCTCGTCTACGCCGAAAGCCTGGCCGCCCCCGGCAAGCCCACCGTCCTCTGCTACGGCCACTACGACGTCCAACCCCCCGACCCCC
>CANNLB010000145.1 GCA_947505565.1 Acidobacteriota bacterium
CTTTTGTGTGAACGGAAGACATATCAGGACTCCGGAGGAAAGACGCTCCACTTCAGTAGGCTGACCATCAACTCGCGGAAGTGGAATCCAGAGCTGCGGAAATCGGCAAAGGCCCGATCGATAACGACGGCGTCACGCGCATTCTCGTGACGGCCCGTATAGTAACGGAAAAGCTGTTTGGCCACGCACTGTTGACACTGCGGAGCAGCCGCTAGAATTTTACCAAGTTCGCGCGGCGTCGAGAAGGTCGAGTTCGCGATGCCGGAGACGTAGCCACTCGTGTCGATGTCGAGTTCGGACTTAACGACGTCGCCGTCTTCCTTGCGGGCGGGGCGAAAGGTAAGCTTTTGCTTTGGCCGGAACTGGCCGATGGCGTCGTACTTTTCGAGGCCCAGGCCGATGGGATCGACGAGGGTATGGCAGCTGGCACAGCTCTCGTTGTTCAAGTGCATGGCGAGGCGCTCGCGATTGGTCATCGGCTTGCCTTTGTCGAGGTTGGGCAGATTCGCGTTCACCCCGGGCGGCGGTTGCGGGACTTCCTGGCAGAGAAAATGTTCCCGGACGAAGAGACCGCGTTGGGTGACGCTGGTATCGGCGGGCTTCGAGGTCGCTGAGAGGAACATGGCTTGGCCGAGGATGCCGGCGCGCCCGGTCTCGGCGGGGAGAGCCACGCGGTCGTACTCGTTCTTCGGGGCGGGCAGCTTGTAGAGCAGCGCCAAGCTCGTATTGATGAAGCTGTGTTCGGCGGAGAAGAGTTGCGTGAAATCCAGGTCGCGCCAGACGAGATCGGCGACCATGCGGCGGGTCTCTTCGGTCATGGCGACGGTGAGTTCGGCTGAATACATGGGAAACTCGCTGCGCTCTTTCACGGCGTCGAGGAGTTGATCGAAACGAAGCCATTCGGCTACGAACTCGTCGACGGTGACTTTCGCGCGCGGGGAAGCGAGCAGGCGTCGGGCCTGCTTCTCGACTGCTTCGCGGGTATTGAGTTCGCCGCGGGCGGCGGCGCTGAGCAGTTCAGCGTCGGGCATGGAGTTCCAGAGGGCGTAGGAGAGGCGGCTGGCGGTCTCGTAAGGTCGCCAGCTCGGCTCGGCTCCGTTCTCGGTTCGGAGAAGAAAGTTGGGCGATTGGAGCATCGCTTCGAGTGTCAGTTGCGCTCCGCCGAGGAACGACTTCTCGCTCAGAAACAGCTTTTCGTACCGGGCGAATTCCGCTTCGAGCAGCGGCCGACGGAAGGCCTTGGCGCCGAAGGTCCGGAGGAATTTTTGGCGGCAGGGGCCGTCCTGCGTTTTGCAGGGGATGAGAGCGTGGGTATCGCCGCCGCGGAAGGCGGAGCGCGCCAATTTTTCAGCGGCAGCGCTGTATGCTTCCGCGAGCAGCGGAGAGATGGATTGGGATTGGAACTGGTTGCGATAGCCGCCGACGAAATCCTCCGGGGGGAATTGGTCAGCCACTCGGCTATCATCGCCGAGCAGATCGCGGGCCGTGTTGTTGTACTGCAGGTGCGTGAGCCGCCGCAGCACCGGGCGGGCTTCGAACTTGCGTTGCCCGAGCAGAAAGCGGTCGTCCGGCTTGGTGTGGCTGGCGAGGTACTCGATCCAAGTACGGAGGGTGGCTTCTTCGGCTGAGCCAGGGGTGATCTTGAGGCCTCCGCCATGGGTCACGCGCCGCGTGGGCTTGTTGAGCAAGAGAGACTTTGAAAGGTCGGAGCGATCAATGAGGATGTGCAGCGACTTGCCGAAGAGTTGGAGCTCTTCGATGCCGGCCCCTTCTTCAGGGAAACGGAACCGCGTGCCGCTGGCTACGCCGTTCGATCCGTGGCAGTTCTGGCAGCCACTCTTTTCAAGGGCCGGCAGCACCTTTGCCGTGAAATAGGCCTCGTTTGGGGTGTTGACGCTCTTCTGGCTGAGAAGCAGAAACAGAGAGGCAGTGACAATTAAAGTCCGCAGGATCACTGACCTCATATTAGTAGTTTTTAACGGCGAACGCTAACCCCTGCTTGGATAACGGACATTGGCGAGGGCGTAGTGGTGATCGATTCGAGTGTGAAGCCATGGGCGCTGAGGAGCGCGCTCCATTCGGGGGCGGTGCGTTCCTTGCCTCCGCACATCACCATCATGTTGATGTCCAAGATGCGTGCGGGGATGGGGGGGGCTTCCTCCGGCACCACCTGTTCGAAGATGAGAAGTCGGCTGGACGGTTTGGCGGCGGCTCGAATCGTATCGAGAATACGACCGGCGTCGAGGTCGTGCCGATCGTGGAGAATGAACTTCATCATGTAAGCGTCGGCCGCGGCCGACGCTCGAGAAAAAGTCGGCGGCGACGGCGGTGGCGCGATCCGAGAGGCCCTGGGTAGCGATGTAGGCCTCGGCGGCGGGACTGGTGAAGGCCAGGTCCGTGACGATGCCGCGCAGACCGGGCTGCTGGCTGAGAGCTGCGCACAGCAGCGTTCCGTTGCCGCCGGCGACGTCGACCAGAGTTCCCGTGGCGGGGAACTGGTAGCTGGATAGAATGGCCGGGATTACCGCGTGGCTGAAGTCGCTCATCGCTTGGTAAAAGACGTTGCCTTCGTCTGGGTTCGTTTTTGTGAAGTAGCTCCAGACGTCCTCGCCATGCAGGTCATCGAAGGCGATCACGCCGCGTTCGAGCGAGGCGCGAAGATTACCCCAGGCGCGGAGGTGTCCGCCTCCCAGGATGGATGCCATCATGGCCTGCCTGGAACCCGGAACGCCGGTGCGGAGAGTCTCACCGACGGGGGTCAAGGACCATCAGGCTAAGTGGTGACCAAGTCGATGGTGGCGCAAGCGCGGAGGAAACGTTCCAGAAACGGAGCGTGAGTGCCCGGTACCGATTGCTGGCCGGCCGCCAAATGGTCGGCGATACGGAGTTCGGCGAACACTTGAACGAGTCGGGCGCGCACAAGGCCGAGGCCCAAATCGAAGATCTGATCTTGTGGGGAAAGGTTGTGCATAACCGTCCTCTCCCGCTATACGCGAAAAGGGGTCTACCCGAAAGGGTCATCCGATGTGGTATTGATTGTGTAGTCTTACTCGATGCTTATCCTGCATGCCGGCGTTCACGACGGCTTCTTTTCGATATGGCTGGAGGCATCGGCAGATCATAAACAGGCGAAGGCGGTCCCTGCTGTGGCGCGTCCGCAACGAAGCGGATCGCCGGAGTACCCCTTCGGAGCCCCGCCCGCCCTGTTGCGCGAAATTCTTTCGTCCCTGCCTTACTGTGGGGAATTGGCAAAGGCCCAGATGCAACGAGTCGTTCTCTGGGCGCCAGCTGCGCCCGAGGGGCCAGTGGCATCTAGCGCGTTGATCGCCGAGCATCCCGTTTATGAGAGTCTTGTGCTCTCTCCCTGGTCTGTTGCTTCCATGCAACTGGGGCCGAAAGAAACCGTGGATTTTCTTGCAGCTACTTTTGGCCAACGGATCATACGACCCGGGCTGATGGTGGCCCCTGACGTGCAATTCTGGGTGGCCGCCCTGCGCTTTGCGGGGGGCCTCGTGGCCCGTCAACAGTTTTTGCCGGACATGGACGAGGTGGACGGCGATTTCGCCGCCAACTGGACTCCTGTTTACCCCGGTATCGAAGGTCACCGGCTGGCCGCCCTGGCGGCGGCGATGCCCGCCTCGGCACGGGCGATCACCTTCGAAGATAAAGCCGCGCCGTCGACGCCGGCCCGGATCGTGCTGGATGCCTTCGTCGCCTGGATGCTCGACGATCTCGTCCGCGGCAGCTACAACGGCGGCAAGCCCCCCCGGGGTAAGAGCCCCCACGAGCGATGGTTGTATGCCCTCGCCTCTGAGGATGGTCTGGTCGATGGTTATCCGGACGTGCTGGACCGGATTGCCAAGCAAGTTCGACAGTGGCGTCGACCGGTGGCCCTCACCGCCGACGCCCCGTTCCGGCTCTGCTTCCGCCTGGAAGAACCCAGTGAGACGAACACGGCCTGGACGGTCCGTTATCTTGTCCAAAGCGTCGATAATCCGGACAATGTTTTGCGCGCGGAGCACATCGGCACCGGCGAGCGTTTGGCGGGGGTGACCCGACAGCCAACCCTCGAGTTCCTGCTGACGTCATTGACGCAAGCGACATCGATCGTCACGCGCATTGAAAGCTCCCTCCGCGCCAGTGTGCCGATCGGTTTCGATCTGGACACCAACGGGGCCTACGAGTTTCTCAACCAGAAGGCTGTCGCGCTCGAACAGGGCGGCTTTGCCGTGGAGCTGCCAAAGTGGTGGAGCCGGGACGGCACGCGGGCTCGTCTGAGCGTTAAGGCGATCGTAGATAGCCCGGAGAAGCCGCCCAAAGGCGGACTCTCGCTGAACTGGATTCTGAACTTCGACTGGCGAATTGCGGTGGCCGGGGAGCTGGCGACGCGCGATGAATTGCTGGAGCTGCAGCGGCTGCGGTCTCCGCTCGTCAAGGTTCACGGCCAGTGGGCGTACGTCACGCCGGATGAGATCGACTATTCGCTCGAATTCTGGCGCCGCAATTCGAGCGGCACGGCGACGGTTCGGGAAGTGATCCAGATGTCGCTAGGCAACTACCACTCGAACCACGAACTGCCGATTGAAGGCGTTATGGCGACGGGGTGGGTCCGCGATCTGCTGGACCAGCTAGAAGGTAGAAAGGTGTTTGAAGAGTTGAAGCCGCCGAAGGGCTTCAAGGGCACGCTGCGACCGTATCAAATTCGCGGTTACTCCTGGCTGAAGTTCCTGCGCAAGTGGGGGCTGGGCGCGTGCCTAGCCGATGATATGGGTTTGGGGAAAACTATCCAGACCTTGGCGCTGCTGCAACTTGATAAAGAAGAAGGCACCACGATGCCGACGCTGCTGATTTGCCCCACGTCGGTGGCCGGCAATTGGCAGAAAGAGGCGGCCCGATTTACCCCGCAGTTGAAGGTGCTTGTACACCATGGCGTGAGCCGTTCGAAAGGCGACGAGTTCATCAAGCAGATGCATAAGTATCATCTGGTGATTACCAGTTACGGCATTCTGCAGCGGGATTTGGAGTACTTCAAGCAGGTCACCTGGAGTGGGGCGATCCTCGACGAAGCGCAGAATATTAAAAACCCGGATACGCGGCAGGCAAAGGCGGTACGGGCTCTGGTGAGCGACTATCGAATCGCCTTAACCGGTACGCCGGTCGAGAACAATGTCGGCGAACTTTGGAGCGTGATGGAGTTCCTGAACCCGGGCTTCCTCGGAACTCGCGAACAGTTTCGGCGCAACTACTTCCTGCCGATTCAAACCAACCGCGACAACGACGCCGCCAATCATCTGAAGCGGCTTACGTCGCCCTTCCTGTTGCGTCGTTTAAAGACGGATACGAAGATCATCGCGGATTTGCCGGAGAAGTTTGAGAACAAGGTCTACTGCACGTTGACGCGCGAACAAGTGGAGATGTATCAGCAGGTGCTGAAGGACGCCCACTCGAAGATCGAGTTCGCCGACGGCATGGCGCGCCGGGGCGCGATCCTGGCAACGCTCTCGAAGCTGAAGCAGGTGTGCAACCACCCG
Organism: Acidobacteriota bacterium; assembly: GCA_947505565.1. GTDB lineage: Bacteria > Acidobacteriota > Terriglobia > Bryobacterales > Bryobacteraceae. Next base: position 5,532 of record CANNLB010000145.1, read on the forward strand.
GCACATTTCCTCGGCGATGGTTCGCCGGTCGTCGACCGGTCGGGCAAGCTGACCCGCTTAACGGAAATGATGGACGAGGTGCTCATGAGCGGCGACCGAGCGCTGGTGTTTACCCAGTTCACGGAGATGGGCGGTATTCTGCAAAAGCATCTGCAGGACAGCTTTGGGGACGAGGTTCTCTACCTGCATGGCGGCACTTCGATGCGGCAGCGCGAGATGATGGTGGAGCGGTTCCAGAAGTCGCCCAACGGCCCGCGCGTATTTATCCTGTCGTTGAAAGCGGGCGGCACCGGCTTGAACCTGACCCGGGCCAATCACGTGTTCCATTATGACCGGTGGTGGAATCCGGCAGTGGAAGATCAGGCGACGGATCGGGCATTCCGCATTGGGCAGTTGCGGAATGTGCAAGTGCATAAGTATCTCTGCGTCGGGACGCTCGAAGAGCGGATCGACGAGATGATCGAAAGCAAGAAAAGCATCGTGAACGAAGTGATCGGCACCGGCGAAGGCTGGATTACCGAACTGTCGAACGAAGAGCTGAAGAACGTATTTGCTTTGAGTGCGGAGGCCTTGGATGAGTAAGCGGCCAGGCGGTGGCGGGGGCAATCGAGGCTCCTGGGGACGAAAGAAATCGGGCGATAGGCGACACGGAGCACCCGTCGGACCGTCGGGGCCTTCGACGGCGGCACCTCCTCCTCCCGCGGCAGCTCCCACCGCGGCAGCGCCACCGACGCAGCGGACTGGATCCGGCGGCAACGGCAATAGCAACGGCAACGGAAATGGCCGCGGTCGGAGCGACCGTGATTTTCGCGGGAACAACAACAGGCGTCGTGGCCCCCAAAGGCGTTCCGGTGGCTTTCGCGCCCCCGGCGGAGGCATTCGTTCGCAGACGCGGGGTTCCCACTTCGGCGAGAACTGGTGGGCTCGTCGCTGGATTGAAGTACTCGAAGGCTTCGAGATGGGTTCGCGGCTCAACCGGGGCCGGGACTACGCCAAGAATGGCCATGTGCTTGCTATTTCGATCGATGAAGGGCACGTCCACGCCCGAGTTCGGGGCTCACGGCCAAAACCCTATGATGTTGACATCAACATCAACACCATCACCGAAGAGGACTGGACGCGCATCAGCGCAAAACTGGCCGAACAGGCCGTCTTCTCGGCCACCCTGCTGGCCGGAGAAATGCCGGGCGACATCGAAGAGATTTTCGAAGAGCTGGGGCTGTCGCTCTATCCGAAAAACGAGCAGGACCTTGTAACGCGCTGCACC
>CANNLB010000146.1 GCA_947505565.1 Acidobacteriota bacterium
GGTCGGAGCATCTCCGGGCTTTCGGATTGAAGCACACGGCGCGAGAGTTGGCGGCGGCGAACGCGGTACCGTTGGCGCCCGGCTCGGGGCTCGTCACTTCGGTCGAAATGGCCGAGGCGGAGGCTTTCCGCATCGGCTATCCGGTGATGCTGAAGAGCACGGCGGGGGGCGGGGGCATCGGGATGCAAGTGTGTCTCGCGGCTGCAGAGTTGGCCTCGGCTTACGAGACGGTGAAGCGGCTGAGCACGGCCAACTTCAAAGACGGCGGCATGTTCGTCGAGAAGTTCGTGGCGCGGGCGCGGCACATCGAAGTGCAGATTTTTGGCGATGGCAAGGGCGAGGTGATCGCCCTCGGCGAACGCGATTGTTCGCTGCAGCGGCGGAATCAGAAAGTGGTGGAGGAGACCCCGGCGCCGGACCTGCCCGAGAGCGTGCGGGCGGAGTTGCTCGGCGCGGCCGAACGGTTGGGCCGGGCCGTGAACTATGCCAACGCGGGGACAGTCGAGTTCCTTTACGACGCCGACACCCGGGAGTTCTACTTCCTCGAAGTGAACACGCGGTTGCAGGTGGAGCACGGGGTAACCGAACAGGTTACGGGTGTCGATTTGGTGGAGTGGATGGTGCGGCAGGCGGCGGGCGAACTGGAGTTGAAGCGCCCGGCAATTTGCGGCGCGTCGATCCAAGTCCGCGTTTATGCCGAAGACCCGGGGCAGAGTTTCCGGCCCTCTTCGGGGCGGTTGACGGCGGCGAGTTTCCCGGCGGATGCGCGCATCGAAACGTGGGTGGAACGCGGCTCTGAGGTGACGCCGTTCTATGACCCGATGATCGCGAAAGTGATCGTGACGGCGGAGAATCGGCCGGCGGCGATTGCGAAGATGCAGGCGGCGCTGGCCGAGACCCGGGTGGCCGGGATTGCGACCAATGTCGAGTATTTGCGGCAGGTGGTTGGTTCCGCCGTGTTTGCGGATGCCGTGATGACGACGGGTTACTTGAACACGTTCAATTATCTGTCGAAGGCCGTTGACGTCCTCGACGGGGGCACGCAGACGACGGTGCAGGATTACCCCGGCCGGTTGGGCTATTGGGAAGTCGGCGTGCCGCCGTCGGGTCCGATGGATTCGCTGGCGTTCCAGTTGGCGAACCGTTTGGTGGGCAATGCGAGCCATGCGGCGGGGTTGGAATGCACGGTGACCGGCCCGACGCTGAAGTTCCGGTCTGACGCGGTGATCGCGTTGACAGGTGCGGACATGGAAGCTAAGCTCGATGGCAAACGCGTCGCGCGCTGGGAGCCGATCGCGGTGAAGGCGGGTTCCACGCTGCGGATGAATCAGGTGGTGGGCGCGGGGATTCGGGCGTATCTGGCGGTGCGCGGCGGGTTCGATGTGCCCGAGTATTTGGGCAGCCGGGCGACGTTTGCCTTGGGCAAGTTTGGTGGCCATGGCGGACGGGTTTTGCGGGCCGGCGATGTGCTCGATGTGGACGGGATGATCGCCGGGGCGGCGGAGGGGTTTGCGTTCGCTCCGACGTACGGCAACCGGTGGGAGATCGGCGTTTTGTACGGCCCCTATGGCGCGCCGGACTACATGACCGATGCCGACATCGCGATGTTTTTCGCGACCGATTGGAAGGTGCATTACAACTCGGATCGGACCGGCGTTCGGCTAATCGGTCCGAAGCCGGAGTGGGCGAGGAAGGACGGCGGCGAAGCCGGGCTGCACCCGTCGAACGTGCACGATAACGCCTACGCCGTCGGAACCGTCGACTTCACGGGCGACATGCCGATCATCCTGGGGCCGGACGGGCCGAGCCTGGGCGGGTTTGTTTGCCCGGCGACGATTGTGGCGGCGGAACTGTGGAAGATGGGTCAGTTGAAAGCCGGCGATACGGTTCGCTTTCAGCGGATGACAAATCAGCAGGCGGTGCAACTGGAATGGGAGTTGGATCGGGCGGTGGCGGGGTTGACGAAACTGCCGGAGTTGTTCGCCGAGGATGCGACCGAAGCGGCGATCGTGAAGTCCGTCGGCGACACGCTGTACCGGACGGCGGGCGATAAGTATCTGCTTGTCGAGTTCGGCGAACCGGTGTTGGACATGAAACTGCGCTTCCGCGTGCAGGCGCTGGCGCATTGGCTGACCGAGCGGCAGGTGCCGGGGGTGATCGACATCACTCCGGGCATACGGACGCTGCAGGTTCACTACGATAGCCGGGTGCTTTCGCGGGCCGAACTGCTGGACATTTTGGCTTTGGCGGGGGACCGGACGGAGACCGAAGTGCCTTCGCGGATCGTGCATCTGCCGCTGAGTTGGGAGGACCCGCAGACGCTGCTGGCGATTCAAAAATATATGCAGAGCGTGCGGCCGGATGCGCCTTGGTGCCCTTCGAACATCGAATTCATTCGACGCATCAACGGGCTGGATTCGGTTGAAGACGTGAAGCGGATCGTGTTTGACGCCAGCTACCTGGTGCTCGGTTTGGGCGATGTTTACCTGGGTGCGCCGGTGGCGACGCCGACCGATCCGCGGCATCGGCTGGTGACGACCAAGTACAACCCGGCGCGGACGTGGACGCCGGAGAATGCGGTGGGCATCGGCGGCGCTTATCTGTGCGTGTATGGCATGGAGGGTCCGGGCGGCTACCAGTTCGTCGGGCGGACGATTCAGATGTGGAACACGTACAAGGCGACCGATGCGTTTGAAGCCGGGAAGCCCTGGCTGCTGCGCGGGTTCGACCAGATTCGGTTCTATCCGGTGGGGGCCGAGGAGTTGCTCGATTATCGGAAAGATTTCCCGTTGGGGCGGTTCCCGGTGAAGATTGAGCCGACGACGTTCCGGTTGACTCCGCCGCCGCCGGGGTCGGTAGAGTTCAAGCAGAAGCAGCAGGCGGCGTTCGAAGCTGAGCGCGAGCGTTGGGGAAACTTGGTCGCGCCGGAAGTTTTTGAGGAAGCTCCGCCGGTGGCCGACTTGGAGGTGCCGCCGGGGTGCCGGGCGCTGCGGGCGCCGACGACGGCGAGCGTTTGGAGTCTCGATGTCGCCGCCGGGCAGCCGGTGAGCGAGGGCGAACGGCTCGTGATTCTGGAAGCGATGAAGATGGAGGTGGCGGTTTGTTCGCCGGTGACCGGTATTGTCCGCAAAGTGCTCGTGAGTAAGGGTAGTGTTGTGCAGGCCGGGCAAGCGTTGGTGATTTTGGAGGAGACTGTCGATGCTGAATGAACTGAGCTTTGATCTGAGTACGCTGCGAACGGGATACTTGGCCGGGACGTTTACCCCGGCCCAGGTGATTGCGGAGGCGCGGCGGCGGGCGGGCGGTGGCCGACCGGTTTGGATCTCGATGGCCGAGGGCGCGGAGGTGCCGGAGTTCGATGCGGCGAAGCCGTTGTCCGGCATTCCGTTTGCGGTGAAAGACAATATCGACGTGGCTGGATGGGTGACGACGGCGGGCTGTCCGCAGTACGCCAATCGGCCGGAGAAAACAGCGACCGTGGTGCAGCGGTTGCTGGACGCCGGTGCGGTGCTGCTGGGCAAGACGAATCTGGACCAGTTTGCGACGGGTTTGGTGGGGACGCGGTCGCCTTATGGGGCTTGCAGCAGCGTCTTTGATGAAACGTATATTTCGGGGGGATCGAGTTCGGGGTCGGCGGTGGCGGTGGGCAAGGGGATGGTGACGTTTTCGCTGGGGACCGACACGGCGGGGAGCGGGCGGGTGCCGGCGGCGTTCAACAACCTGATTGGACTGAAGGCAACCAAGGGGATGGTGCCGACGAGCGGGGTGGTGCCGGCGTGCCGGACGCTGGACTGCGTGACGGTATTTGCGTTTACTTGCGGAGATGCGCAGGCGGTGTTGCAGGTGGTGGCGGGCTTTGACGAGACCGATTCGTACTCGCGGCCCAAGCGGGTGGCGGCGCAGCCCTGGGCGGTGGGCGGCTTCCGCTTCGGCGTGCCGCAGAAAGAGCTGTTGCAGTTCTTCGGCGATGCCGAGGCCGAGGCGCTGTATGGGCGAAGCGTAACGCGGCTGGAATCGCTGGGCGGGACGAAGGTGGAGATCGATTTTGCGGGGTTCCGGGAGACGGCGGATTTGTTGTATTCCGGGCCGTGGGTGAGTGAACGGACGGCGGCGATTTCATCCTTCCTCACGACGAATGCCGCGGCGATGCACCCGGTGGTGCGGGAGATTATTCAGGGGGGGACCCGATACACGGCGCAGGCCGGGTTTGAGGCCGAATACAAGCTGGCCGCGCTGCGGCGGAAGACCGAGGCTGAGTGGAACAAGATGGACGTGATGCTGTTGCCGACGACGGGGACGATCTACAAGATCGCGGCCGTGGAGGCCGAGCCGTTCAAGCTGAATACGAACCTGGGTTACTACACAAACTTTGTGAACCTGCTGGATTTGAGCGCGGTGGCACTGCCGGCCGGGTTCCGGGGCAACGGGTTGCCGTTTGGGGTGACTCTGTTGGCGCCGGCGTTCTGCGAGACCGGTTTGCTGCTGATGGCCGATCGTTTGCATCGGTCGCAGGGGAAGCACCTGGGCGGTACGATGGCCGCTTTGGGCGCTACGCCGCCCATAGTGACGTCGCCGGTGCCTCCGGGCTGCACGTTAGTGGCCGTGGTGGGCGCGCACCTGAGCGGCATGCCGCTGAATGGGCAGTTGACCGAGCGCGGCGCGAAGCTGATGCGGACGACGCGGACGGCGATGCACTACAAGTTCTACGCGTTGCCGGGGACCAAGCCGCCGAAGCCGGGGCTTGTGCGCGGTGGTAGCGGCGTGGGAACGGGGATCGAAGTAGAGGTTTGGGCGATGCCGACCGAGCATTATGGCAGTTTCGTTGCGCTCGTGCCGTCCCCGCTTTCGATTGGGACGTTGACGCTGGCGGATGGTTCGACGGTGCAGGGATTCCTGTGTGAGCCGTTTGCGGTGGAAAGCGGCCAGGAGATCACGCACTTGGGCGGCTGGCGGAACTATATGGCGACGTTAGCGAAGCCTTCGAGGTAGAGAACGGCGTGTCCGCTCATCTTTACTCGGTCGCCGGCTTCTTCGACGGTAAGATCTCCGCCGCGGGCGGAGATCTGGCGGGCCGTCATCCTCGTTTTTCCAAGGCGTCCGGCCCAGTAGGGGGTTAGAGTGCAGTGGGCGGAGCCCGTGACGGGGTCTTCGTCGACGCCGAGCGCCGGGGCGAAAAAGCGGGAGACGAAGTCGCTATGGTCACCGGGGGCGGTGACGATAACGGCGATGTGCGACAGGGCGGCGATGGCCTTCATGTCGGGCTTGAGAGCGGCTACAACGGCTTCCGAGGCGAAGACGCAGAGCAGGTCGCGGGCGGCGAGGACAGCCTGCGGCTCTGCGCCTAAAGCGGCGGTGATGGCGTCCGAAGCGGGAAGCGGGAGCGGGGGCCGGGAAGGGAAGTCGAGGGTGTATAGATCGGAGTTACGGGTGACCGTCAGCGGGCCGCTGCGGGACTGGAAGGTGACCGAGTCACCGGCGAGGCCAAGGCACTGAAAGAGCACGAAGGCGGCGGCGAGGGTCGCGTGGCCGCACAGATCCATTTCGACCGTCGGGGTAAACCAGCGGAGGCGGTAGCCATCTGCTTCCTTGACGAAATAGGCCGTTTCGGCGATGTTGTTTTCGATGGCGATCGACTGGAGTAACGAATCCGGGAGCCAGTTTTCGAGCGGGCAAATGGCAGCTGGATTTCCGCCGAACAGACGGGAAGTGAAGGCGTCCACTTGGTACAGGGGTAAACGCATGCCCTTATTGTATTCTCGCGCGGCCTCTTTCGTTGAGGACGAGTTCATCGAAGATGGCGAGGACCTGTTTGCGGTAGTCGTAGAGCTGGCGCAGATTGTCGCGGAAGTTGCCTTCGTACTGAGTTCCGTTGGTCCATTTTTTGTGGAGCAGGACGGGAACGTCAATATCTCGGCGGAGCGACTCGATGGAGTGGCCGCGAAGAAAAAGGCCATAAAAGAGAGCTGCTTCGCGCCGGGGCGCGAGGGGATCGGTGAGATCTTTGTTCGGCGTTGAGAGCCGGGTTTCGAGTTGTGGAAAGGTACCCACGAAGAAATGAGTATAAACTCCCGGAGGCTCGGGCATCAATAGAAAACTGCTACTAGCCTACGAGTCTAGATTCGATGCGCCGGACCTTGCGGGTTCGGGCTTGTTTGCAATAGGTGCGGAGCAGGAAGACTAGGGCGAAAAAGGCCGCCGCTTCTATTGAGATGTTCAAGAATCCATTCGGGTGCATGTTTCGGTTATCGACGCCAAGGAAGGGAGCGTTAGGCAGTAGGGGAAGACGCTTAGTATTCTGATCGGCTATGATTCAGGCATGAAAAGTTACTTTGGTTTATTGACGATGGCCAGTTTGGCGGCGGCGGAGACTTGGACGGGGACGGTGGTGGACGTAATGTGCAAGGGGAAGGACCTGGCGTCGCATACACGGGAGTGCGCGGTGACCTGCGCCAAAGGCGGGTACGGACTGGTGCTGGCAGATGGAAAGTTTGTGAAGTTTGACGAGGGCGGGAACGCGCGGACGTTGGGGCAGTTGAAGAAGCTGACCCGGGAGAAGGACTTGAAGGCGAAGGTGACCGGCGAGTTGACCGGGGATGTGATTAAGGTGCAGCAGGTGGAGTTTCAGTAACGCGTTTTTGGAGGGAGACCCAGAGGGGGAAGATGGGCGGGTTTTCGAGCCAGCGGATCATCCAGTCGATTTTCAACTGACGGGCGGTGGGGTCGGGATCGCGTCGGAGGGCGAGCTTGGCGTGGGCTTTCGCTTCGAGGACGAGCGCGCGGGCATCGTGAGGAG
>CANNLB010000147.1 GCA_947505565.1 Acidobacteriota bacterium
GCCAATTGGCTCGGCCAAATCCGCACCGGGGCCGCCTCCGGCCTGGCCACCAAATGGCTCGCTCGCCCCGACGCCCAAAGTGTCGCCGTTCTCGGCAGCGGCTTCCAAGCGGCCAGCCAACTCGAGGCCGTCCTCGCCGTCCGTGCCATCCGCTCCATCAGCGTCTGGAGCCGCAGTCCGGAAAAGCGCACCGCCTTCGCTCGCCATTATCCCAACGCCGCCCCGATGCCCACCGTCGAAGCCGCCCTCGTCGACGCCGACATTATTATCACCGCTACCCAAGCCAAGGACCCGCTCTTCTCCGTCGACATGCTCCGTCCGGGCACCCATATCAACGCCGTCGGTTCCAACTCTGCAAACCGACGCGAGCTATCGACCCAGGTTCTCCAGGCAGCTCACCGCATCGTCGTCGACTCGCTCGAACAAGCCCGAATCGAAGCCGGCGACCTCATCCTCGGCCTGACGCCGCCGGACTGGGACGCCGTCGAACAACTGCAAAATCAGCCGGAGAGAAAGAACGCAGCCGAAATCACGGTCTTCAAGTCGGTGGGTATCGGCCTCGAAGACGTCGCGGTCGGGGCGTGGGTCTACGAGCAGGCCCTGGAACAAGGCCTGACCAACCAGCTACCCCTATTCGCCGCCCGTTGAAGCCTGAAGGTCGGAGTCGCGCCAAGCGCTGATCTTCAACCGACGGCAGACCCAGCAAAGCGGCTCCACCGCGTTCGGGGTCACTTCGCCCTCACACACCTCACACTTCCGGGCCGGTTTCGATTTCTCCAAACCTAAGCTCCGGTGCGCCGATTCCAGGATTTCGGGATCGACCACAGGTGTCTCTTTTACGGGCATCTTGCGTTTCATGTCTCTCCGTTCAGGATAGCTCACTTGGCTTACGCCGCGGCTAACTCTGAAAATACTTCCAGCGCGTAGCTCGAATCCAGACTGGCCTTGCAGCGCGGGCAAGTCTGTCCCGGCTGGGTCTGCCGCGCCGAACCGCGTTTCAGCACGGTGGCCTCTACGTTATGGGTACACATGTAGCAGTGGACCCGACCCGGCAACGCCTCAACTGGGAGTGCATTATTCGATTTCATTTTCTTTTCCTCCTGTCATCTCAAAAGACGTATCGACAGGAGGAAAAGATTCGCGATGAAAAACATTTAGTCGCCCGTGGCTCCCGTCGGCACGTTGGCGTCCTTCGATCCACGGCCGGTAATCCAAGCCCGGGCACCTTCCACCATGTCGTACCCCACCGGCACCACCAGTAGCGTCAGCAACAAACACAGCGTCTGCCCACCAATGATCGTGATCGCAATCGCCGACCGTTGCGACGCGCCGGATCCGGTCCCGAACGCCGTCGGCAACAACCCGGCTACAATCGCGAACGTGGTCATCAGAATCGGCCGCAACCGCACCCGGTTCGCCTGGATGATGGCGTGGCGCAACTCCTCGCCCTCTTCCCGCAACCGGTTCATGTAGTCGATCTGCAGAATGCCGTTCTTCTTCACAATGCCAAGCAACAGCAACACGCCCAATGCGCTAAATAAGTTCAACGTACGCCCCGTGGCAATCAAAGAAAGCAGCGCAAACGGAATCGATAGCGGCAGCGTGGTCAGAATGATAAACGGGTGAATTAGGCTCTCAAACTGCGCCGCCAAAACCATGTACATGAAGATGCTCGCCAGGCCGATCGCCATCAACATGTTGTTCGTCGTCTCTTCGAGAATCTTCACCTGACCGGAGAACTTCACGGAATATCCCACCGGAAGCTCCTGCTCGGCAAACACTCGCTGCGCCGCGCTCGCCGCCTCTCCCAACGACGCTCCTTTGGCTACGTTCCCGTACACGGAAACGGCAAACTGGCGCGAGTAACGATCCACCCGGCTCGGTCCAAGCCCATGTTCCAACTTCGCGATCGAGTCCAGCCGGATCAGCCCCTGCCGTGCGCTCGGCACCAGCAATCGCCCCAACACCTCGGCACTATCCCGTTGCGCCGGTAGCAACCGCATCATCACCGGATACTGCTCAGCGCCCTCTTTAAACGTCGAGATCTGATCCTCGCCGGACATCAAAAGCCGCACCGCTCCCGCGATATCCGACACCCGAACCCCTAAGTCGCTCGCCAACTGCCGGTCGATGTTCACCTGCAGCTCCGGGTTGTTCAGATTGAGATTCACCTTCACATCGGTGATCTTCGGCTCCTGCATCATCCCAGCGTTCACAAGCTTTCCCATCTCCACCAGTTTCCGAATATCCGGACCCAGAATCACCGCCCGAATCGGCGCGAACGTATCTCGACCGCCCAACGCATTCGGATAGGTAATGCGAGGACGTGCCGAAGCAAACTCCGCCGCCGCCGCTCGAACTTGGTTCCCTACTTCGAGAATCGGACCCCGCTTTTCCGGCGCATCCAGCAGAACCGTAATGAACGCCATCGTCACCCGATCCATCATCGTCGAACTCTGCGGAATCACCGCGATCACTCCAGGGACTTTTTCAATCTTCTTGGCAATCGCCAGCGCCGTTCGCTCCGTCAATACAAGCGAAGAGCCCTCCGGCATCTCAATGAACATACCCAACTCGCTCTGGTCTTCCTGCGGCATCCAGTCGCGGCCAATGTATTGGTAGATCGGGTAGGTCGAACCCAAAACCACCAGCACCGCCACTCCTACGGCCCACCGATTCCGCAAAGACCACTCCAGCAACTTCGTGTACGGCCGATCAAACATCGAGTAATGATGCTCACCAGCCTTCGCCCCCACCACCTTTGGCTTCCGTTTCAACAGCCGCGACGCCAGCGCCGGGGTCACCGTAAATGCCACCAGCATCGACACCAGAATCGAAATCGACATCGTCCAACCAAACTGGTTCAGATACTTTTTCGCATACCCGGAAATAAACGCAATCGGCACGAACACGATCACTAGGGAAATCGTCGTCGCAATCACGGCCAGCGAAATCTCGTGCGTCGCCTGAATCGTCGCATCAATCACCGGCAGGTCATATTCGTCTAAATGTCGATGAATATTCTCAATGACAATAATGGCGTCGTCAATCACAATGCCCACCGCCAGAGTTAACCCCAGCAACGTCATCGAATTCAGCGTGTAATCGAGTCCCTTCATCACGGTGAACGTGGCCAAAATCGACGCCGGGATCGCAATAAAGCTGATCAAAACCGTCCGCCAATCCCGAATGAACAGAAACACGACGAACCCAGCCAGCAAACTGCCAATGATCAAATGTTCTTCCAGCGCCTCCACCGAATTCTTGATGTAGGTCGCCTGCTCTTTGACCAGCGCCATTTGCACCCCGACGGGCAAGGCCTGGTTCATCGCTTTCATCTTCGTCAGTACCGCATCCACTACCTTCACGGTATTCATGCCGATCTGTCGCCGAACCTCCAACACCACCGCCGGCTTGCCTTGGTAGTAGGCAAACGAACGGCGCTCGCTATTGGAATCCTGCACGCTGGCCACATCCCGAATCCGAATCGCGGACCCGCCGACGTTCTTCACAATGATGTCGCCAAACTCGGAAACCTGGTCTAACCGCCCCATCGTCCGGACGCCCATCTCAGAGGTGCCCCGGACAATCCGGCCCCCCGGAGTCTCGACGTTTTCACTGCGCAGCGCCCGCTCCACTTCCTGAGCGCTCAATGTGTAAGCGTTCATCTTGTCAATGTCGAGATAGACGTTGATCTGCCGGGTCTGTCCACCCGAGATGTCGATCGATCCAACGCCGTCAATCGTTTCAAAGGCCCGCCGAATCTGCTTATCGGCGATCTCGGTCAACTCTCTGGGACTCCGGTTCCCGCTCACCGCCAGCGTCACGATCGGATCGCTATCCGGGTCTGACTTCGTCACCGTCGGCGGCAACACGTTTGGAGGCAGCTTCCGCATCGCCGCCGAAACCTTCTCGCGAACGTCTTCCACGGCTTCCCCAATGTCCCGCTCCAGCACGAACGTGATCGTCAAGTAGGCGCTGCCCTCGCTGATCGTCGCGCGCAGCTCTTCAATACCGCTCACCGACGCCACCGTCTCTTCCAGCGGCAGCACCACCTGCGAAACCACCTCTTCCGGACTCGCTCCCGGCAGCCGTACCCGGACGTTTACCGTCGCCGGATCCGTCTTCGGAAATAGGTCCACTCCCAGGTCCATAAAGCTGAAGACCCCCAGCATGACCAGGAACATAATCAGCATGAAGGCGAACACCGGGCGACGTACGCAAATTTCGGAAAGACTCACAAAGGCTCCTAACTACTCCAGCAGGTTAGCAAACTCTCAACGTCCATCACGTTACACTGATGGTTTCATGGCAAAAATAGCGTTTCTTTTTCCCGGCCAAGGCTCCCAGTTCGCCGGGATGGGCAAAAGCCTCGCCGAACAATACTCTTCAGCACGAGCTATCCTCGCCGAGGCCGATGCCGCTCTAGACTTCCCGCTCAGCAAACTTTGTTTTGAAGGGCCGGACGAAGAATTAAAGAAGACGGAAAATACCCAGCCGGCGTTACTCACCGTTTCCATCGCCGCGCTCGCCGTGCTCAAAGAGCAAGGCATCCACCCCGACTACGTCGCCGGCCACAGCCTCGGCGAATACTCCGCCCTCGTCGCCGCCGGTTCGCTCCGTTTTGCCGATGCCGTCCAATTGGTCCGCAAACGCGGGCGGTACATGCAGGAAGCGGTTCCCCAAGGCGTCGGCGCCATGGCCGCGCTGCTGAAACTCCCGGAAGGAACCCTTGAAGGGATCCTAACCGCCGCCGCCGAAGGCGAAGTCGTCTCCGCCGCCAATCTCAACTCGCCCGACCAAATCGTCATCGCCGGCCACGTTGGCGCCGTCGCCCGCTCCATGGAACTCGCAAAAGCCGCCGGAGCCAAACGCGTCATCCTCCTCCCCGTCAGCGCCCCCTTCCATTGCGCCCTCATGAAACCGGCCCAACTCCGTCTCGCCGCAGACCTCGCCGCCACCCACTTCTCCGATCTCGCAATCCCCCTCGTCCAAAACTCGACCGCCCAACTCACCTCCACCGGAGAAACCGCCCGCACCGGCCTCATCGATCAAGTCCCCGGCACCGTCCGCTGGACCGACTCCATTCGCCTCCTCATCGCCGCAGGTGTCACCCACTGGGTGGAAGTCGGCGCCGGAGGCGTGCTCTCCGGCCTGCTCAAAAATATCGACGCCAATCATAAGGCCGCCCGCTTCGGCGAAGCTGCCGAATTCGAAGCCGTCCAAGCTTGCTACCGCTGAATCCCCAGCAGACGTAACCGCTTGTGCAAACTCGTCCGTTCCAATCTCAGCGTCCGCGCCGCAGCCGACATATTCCCACTCGCTCCTTCCAGCGCCCGTAGAATCGTCTCCCGCTCCGCCGAATGCCGCGCCTCGCGTCCCGTCCGCCTTCCGCCGCCGCAACTCCAGCGCGGCCGACTCGGCCGTCATCACATCGCCCGCCGTCAAAACCGCCATCCGCTCCACCGGGTTCTTCAATCCCCGCAAGTTCCCCGGCCACGCATAAGCCGCCAGCAAAGCGAGCGTCTCCGGCGCAAAGCGCTTCGACCGCATATTATTCCGCCCCCCCGAAAGTGGTTTACCAAAGGCGAGATGTCCTGCGGAGGCCCCCGCACCGCCACCCGAATCGGTATTTCACTTCCCAACCGGTTAAACTCGCCATCCTGCAACACCCGGAGCAGCTTCGCCTGCGGCGGCTGCGCCAAGTTCCCCACCTCGTCCAAAAACAACGTCCCCTGATGCGCCAGCTCAAACGTCCCCTTCCTCTGCGTCGCCGCCCCCGTAAACGCCCCCTTCTCGCGCCCAAAAACCTCGCTCTCCAAACTCTCCGCCGGAATCGCCGCGCAATTCACTTTGATAAACGAGCCCTCTTTCACCGCGCTGTTCTCCCGCCAACAGCGACTTCCCCGTCCTGTTCTCCCCCAAAAACAGTACCCGAGAATCCGTCCGTTCCGCCAGCGTCGCCTGATCCAACACCCGCTTTAGCGCCGAACTCCCCCCGATCATCCGCCGAGCCTCCGCCACCAACCGCTGCCGCCGCTCTTTATCCTCCGCCTTCAGCCGATCCGCCTCCAGCGCATTCTTGATCGCCACCAACACCCGGTCCCGACTCGACGGCTTCTTCCGAAAACCAAACGCCCCCGCGTGGATCGTCTCCACCGCATCCGCAATCGATAGACCCAGCCCCAGCCCTCCCTTCTTAAAGGTAATCGTCGGCGGAGATCGGCTATCTTTGGCCAACTGCGACAGCCCCGGACCGTTGTCCTCAATCGCAATCGCCACCGGGTCTTTCTCGACGTAAGTTCGCCCCCGCACCGGCCCAGCCGAAAGCGCCAAATCGTAGGTCGTAGCCGGCTGCCCCGGCTGCAAAAACGCCACCCGCTCTTCGAGCAGCGTGTTCAGTTCCAGCGGCTGCCGATGTTCGGTGGGCCCCGCCGCAAAACCCCCAAACGACCGCGCCTGCCGTTCCAACGTCGCCACCTCGTCCATAATCAACCGAATCGGCGTCAACGAATTCTTCACTTCATACGCCATCTTCCGCGCCAAACTCTGCCAAGTCGCAACGCGGGCCAAGTACACCAGCTTGTCCCGGTTCTCTTCCAGTTGCGCGGTCGTGCGATCTGAATCGCCATCCAAATCAGCACCGCGAGCGAAGCCAAAAACGCCGCTAGTATTAACTCACGCAGGCAGCCGCATGCCGTGCTCGATCGTACTCGCCACCGCCCGCGTCGCGCCCAATGGCGCCGATGCAAACTTGCTCCCCGCAAAATCGTTTTGCAGGGAAC
>CANNLB010000148.1 GCA_947505565.1 Acidobacteriota bacterium
GTGAAGGCCGGCGTGCCCGCTGAAGTGTTCGGCTACTATCCCACCAGCCACGCGGGCGGGGCGGAGGTCCTCCGTGGCACCGGTCGGGGAATGCTGTTCGGCGACGTTGCCGCGGCCAAGGCTTGGGGGGGCGATCCCCGGATCGAAATCCACGGCCCCGGCTATTCGAAAATCATCCTTGCCGACGACGGCGCGGCAGGCTGGGAAAAGTATCTCGACCTCATGGTCGACTCGGTCGCCAACAATTCCGGCCGCTCCTGCGTCAACTGCTCCAGCATCTGGACCACCGGCGACGCGCGCCAACTGGCCCAAGCTCTCGCCGAGCGCTTGGCCCAAATTAAGCCCACATCCGAGGACGATCCCCACGCGGCCGTCGCCCCGCTTGCCAATCCGGATGTCGCCAAACGCATCAGCGCGATGGTCGATAGCGAACTCGATGGAGACGCGGTCGACCTCTGCGCCAAGGTGCGCGGCAGCGAACGGGTGGCCGTTTATGAGGGCTGTACTTACCTGCTCCCGTCGGTCATCCATGTGTCTTCGAAGGAGCATTCCATGGCCAATCGCGAGTTCGGTTATCCCCACGTCAGCGTCGTCCAAGTCGAGCCCAATGACCTGCCCCATTGTCTCGGGCCGACGCTAGTCTGCACCGCTCTGACCAACGACGCCAAACTCCACCAGCGCTTGCTTGCCAACCCGCACATTGGCCGGCTGAACCTGGGCGCCATTTCGACCATGAAAATTTCGTGGGATCAACCTCACGAAGGCAACCTGTTCGACCACCTGTACTCTCGCCGAGCCTTCCAAGCGGTGCCCGAACTGGTGGGCTAGTTGAAGATCGTTTATATCACCGCGGGAGCCGCAAATATGTATTGCGGCTCCTGCATGCGGGACAACGCCTTAGCCGGGTCGCTGAAGGCCGCTGGCCACGACGTGGTCCTTGTTCCCGTTTATACCCCCACTCTCACCGACGAAGCCAACCACAGTCTCCACCGCGTGTTTTTCGGCGGCGTGAGTGTTTATCTTCAACAAAAATCCGCCCTCTTTCGGCACACCCCCAAGTTCCTCGATAAGCTTTGGGACTCCAATACCGCCCTTCGTTTAGCTTCTCAACGGTCGGTCGGCGTAGACCCCAAGTTCCTGGGTGAGATGACCGTTTCCATGCTCGAAGGCGAGCATGGGCCGATTAAAAAGGAGTTCGAAAAACTTTGCGATTGGCTCGTTACGGAGCCGAAGCCAGACGTGATCAGTCTCCCGTTTGCGCTTCTCATTTCTTTTGCCAAACCGATGAAGCGAGTGACTGGGGCTCCCGTCTTGCTGACTCTGCAGGGGGAAGATCTGTTCCTGGACGGCCTCGCCGAACCTTGGCGATCCCGCAGCATGGAACTTATCCGTGCCAACGTTAAATACGTCGACGCGTTCATCGCGACTTCCGCATATTACGCGGGTTACATGACCGAATATTTCGGCATCCCCGCCGAGAAGGTTCACGTGGTTCCCCTCGGTATTAACTTCGAGGGCCTCGCCCCGGCCGAGAAAACGCACCCCGGTTTCCGCGTCGGTTTCTTCGCCCGGATCGCCCCCGAGAAGGGCCTCCACAATCTGGTGGAGGCCGTCCAAAAGCTCAATGGCGTCGAACTCCACGCCGCCGGCTACAATCTGCCCGAACACCGTGAGTACCTGGCCAAATACGCACCGTTCATCCACTATCACGGTTCCCCCGACCGCCACGGCAAGGCCAGCTTTCTCCAAAGCATCGATGTCCTGTCGGTACCCACCGACTACGTTGAACCCAAAGGCTTCTCCGTCCTCGAAGCTTGGTCGTGCGGAGTTCCAGTGATCCAACCGGCCCACGGCGCATTCCCCGAGATGCTTGCTAAGACTGGTGGCGGCCTCCTTTTCCAGCCGGGCAACAACACCGAACTCGCCGCAGCCATTGCCTCCCTGCGCGACGACCGAGTCCTCCGCCGCGACCTCGCCGTCCGCGGCCTCGCCGGCGTCCACCAGCACTATTCGATAGAGGCCATGACGCAGGCCGCGCTGTCCGTTTACCATAGAGTCGCGTGATCAATCTCAAGCAAATCGCCAAGGCGTACGCAACGGCTGCCGGTCAGTTGCCCGTACTTGAAGCCGTCGACCTGATGATCGTCCCCGACGATCGCCTTTCGATCGTCGGTCCATCGGGTAGCGGCAAGAGCACCCTGCTTCACATCCTCGGCCTCCTCGATACGCCGACCTCCGGCAGTCTGGAATTCGACGGTCAGTGGCCGCTCGAACTCGACGAAGCCGCCCAAGCGCGCTTCCGCAACGAGAAAATCGGATTCATTTTCCAAGACCATTGCTTGCTGCCTCAGTGCACCGTTCTCGAGAACGTCCTAGCGCCGACGTTGGTCGGCAAATCCGACGCCGCCGCTAAAGGTCGCGCGCAGGAACTACTCCATCGCGTCGGACTCACCTCTCGCCTTCAGCACCGCCCAGCCGAACTCTCCGGCGGAGAAAAACAGCGCGTTGCGATCGCCCGAGCTCTGATCCGCCAGCCAAAGCTGCTCCTTTGCGATGAACCCACCGGTAACCTAGACGAACGCACCGCCGCCGAAGTGACGGACCTCCTTCTCGAGCTCCAGCAGGAAGCCGGCAATATCATCGTCGTCGTAACCCACAGCAAGACTCTGGCCCAGCGGATGGACCGCCAGTTCGCGATGGTCAACGGCCGCCTCGAAGAAGCGCAGTGATGATCCGCAATCTCCAATGGTTTTGGCGAACGAACCTCGCCGTCGTCTTCGGCGTGGCGGTAGCCGTCGCGGTGATGATCGGCTCGCAAATCGTGGGCGACTCGGTTCAGGCCTCCCTTCGCGAACTCGCCCTGGCTCGCCTAGGACGCGTGGATTCCGCCGTCGTCGCGGCGCTGCCATTCACGGACGCACTCCCCGACCGCTTGGCCAAAAAGTCCCGCACAATGGCTCCGGTGCTCCACTTCGCTGGCGTCGTGAAGCACCAGGGCTCGAATAAGTCCGCCGCTAAGGTCCTTGTCTACGGCGTCGACGAGCGCTACTGGCGCTTGCAAGGAGCAGTGGCCGAGCCCCTTGGCGAACGCGACGCCATCATCAGCGAGGCCCTAGCCAACGAGTTCGGGGCGAAGCCCAACGATGGGATTCTTGTGCGCATGGACAAGCCCAGCGAGATTCCTCAGGAATCGCTCCACGGCCGTCGCGAAGGCTCCGTTCGCACCGTTCGTTTCCGGGTCAAGAAAACGCTTCCCGGCGGCTTCGCACTCGAACCGCAACAAGGTGAACTCCGCGTCGTTTACGTGGCGCTCGCTACTTTGCAAAAGGAGCTCGACCAAGCCGGCAAGGCTAACTTGCTCGTAGTCGCGGGCTCCGCCATCACGACCGAGGAACTTCGCGACAGCCTCCGCATGGAGGACCTCGGCATGAAGCTCCGCCCTGTTCCCGGCGGCATGCA
Organism: Acidobacteriota bacterium; assembly: GCA_947505565.1. Classification (GTDB taxonomy): domain Bacteria; phylum Acidobacteriota; class Terriglobia; order Bryobacterales; family Bryobacteraceae. Next base: position 3,460 of record CANNLB010000148.1, read on the forward strand.
ACTTGAAAGTGGAGCGGGCCTCCTTCGCGATGACCAAGTCGACCGCGTCACGGAGACCGCCACGAAACTCGGCCTCCGCGCGGAGCCCTTGCTCACCTACCTCGCCAACGGCATGAAAGTTGGTAACCGCGAGGTGCCTTATTCGCTCGTGACCGCTACTCCTGAGGTGACCGAAGGGATCCGTCTCAACGCCTGGACGATGCAGCAGACCGGCGCCAAGCCGGGCGATAAACTGCAGATGGATTACTACGTTTGGCGGCAGGAAGGCAAGCTTGATACGGCCTCGGCGTTGTTTACCGTCGCGGGCGCCACCGCCATCGGCGACCGCATTATGGCCCCGGACTACCCCGGCATCAGCGATGCCGACAACGTCAGCGATTGGGATCCGCCGTTCCCGATGAGCCTCGACAGGATTCGCCCCATCGACGAGAAGTATTGGACGGATTACCGCACCACCCCCAAGGCGTTCATTTCTATCGCCGACGGCCAGCGCATCTGGGGTTCCCGGTTCGGTAAAGTCTCTTCGGTCCGCCTCTATCCGGCAGGAAATGAACAAGCCTGGATCGCGGCGTTCCTGCCTAGCGTTAACCTCACCAAGGACGGCTTAACGCTGCTTCCGTTGCGCGACCAGGCTCTGGCCGCCTCGTTCGGGAGCACAGATTTTGGGATGTATTTCGGTCTGTTCAGCAGCTTCGTGATGGGTTCCGCCTTTCTGCTAACGGTGTTATTCTTCCGCCTCGGAATTGAGCAAAGGCTCCGCGAAATCGGCCTCTATCTCGCCATCGGCTACTCCCGCCGCGACGTCCGCCGTATGTTCGTTCGCGAAGGCCTGGCCCTCAGTTTGGCCGGCACCGTCGTCGGTTGTCTCGGTGCCTGGCTTTATGCTAGCGGCCTGCTCTACGGCCTGCGCCATTGGTGGAACGACGCCGTTGGGACGCAAGCGCTACAACTTCATCTCTCGCCGGCCGCCCTTCGCGGCGCTTTCTTCCCCAGCGTTCTGGGCAGTGTCATTATCGTCGTCATCACCCTCCGCCGCCTCCGCGGACTCACGCCATGGGACCTCCTCGCCGGTCGCCAGATCGACGATTTGCCGCGAACCGCGGGCCGGCTCCGTTGGGTGGCGATCGGCTTCCTCGCGGCGGGCCTGGCTCTCGCTGGAGCCTCCGCCGCTGGTCGGATCGCGCCCGAAGGCGGCTTCTTCGGTGCCGGCTTCTTGCTCCTCATCGGCGGTGCCCTGGGTAGCCGTGCGCTGCTCGAAGCCGGCCTGGGCGGTGATTTCAATTCGCTGGCCCGCCTCGCCTGGGCCAACGCCGGCCAACGGCCCACCCGGTCGATGATGACCATAGCCCTCATCGCCTTCGCCACCTTCCTGCTCATCTCCCTCGAAGCCTTCCGCCACCCGCCTGCGTCCGCCCTTGCGTTCGGCAAATACGGCTTTATCGGCGAGAGCCAAACGCCACTTTACGAGAAACTGGACGGCGCCATTATGCTCCGCGTCCGTCCAGGCGAAGACGCCAGTTGCCTCAATCTCTACGCCCCGACCCGGCCGAAAGTGGTCGCCCTTCCGCCCGGTCTCGTCGCCGCAATTGACACCCCGCTCGCGGACGGTATTATTCCCGCCGCGGCTGACGCAAACTCGCTTCAGTACATCCTCCACAAGGCCATCGGCGACGAAATGACCCTCGATGGGGGAGCGCGCATTCGCTTCGTCACCGCGCTACCCGGCAGCGTTTTCCAGAGCGAAGTGCTCATCGGCGAATCGTCATTCCTCCGTGCCTACCCCGCCGAACAAGGCTTCCGGATGATGCTGTTTGAAAAGGCGCCGAACGAAAACGTCGAAGAGCTATTCTCCGACTCCGGCCTCGACGTGATCACCGTGGCCGAAAAGCTGGCCCTGTTCCTTCGTGTCGAGCACGCCTACCTGTCGACCTTTCAAGCCCTCGGTGCTCTTGGGCTCATTCTCGGCACCTTTGGACTCGGAGCGGTCCTCTTGCGCAACGTCCTCGAACGCCGCAAGGAACTCGCGCTGCTGCGGGCCGTCGGCTTCACGGGCAGCGAAGTTGCTCAAGTCATTGTCCTGGAGAATCTGCTCCTGCTTGGGTTTGGCCTCGCGGTCGGCACCCTCTGCGCTCTGGTCGCAGTCGCGCCGTCTCTGATCGAGCGGGGTCAGGCGCCACCGTTGCTTTCAATGCTCGGACTGGTCGCCGCCGTTGCCCTTAGCGGGCTGCTCGCCTCCGTCCTCGCCACCCGCGCCGCCCTCCGCGCGCCCCTGCTCGCCTCTCTGCGATCGGAGTAAGCTGGTTCTATGCGCACTTTGCTGCTTCTCGCCGCCTGCCTACTGCCTGCCTTTGCCGCGGATCCCAAACTCATCGAACGTGGCCGCTACCTCGTCGAGGATGTTGGAATGTGCGCCGACTGCCACACCCCCAAAACCGACAAGGGCGAACTCGATCGGTCCAAATGGATGAAGGGCGCCGTGCTTGATTTCATGCCTATCGGCACCCCGCCCCCGGGCTGGCACAAAACGTCTCCCGACCTCACGTCCACCAGCCGACTGTGGGCCAAATGGGGCGAACTGAGCATGTTGAAGTATCTCTCCACGGGCCTCAGCCCCAAGGGAACTCCGGCCGGTCCGCCCATGCCGATGTACAAATTCAACAAGCCCGACGCCGAAGCCATTCTTGAGTATTTGAAGTCTCTTAAGTAACCGCGATAGACTCGTGCGGATGATCGCACGATTTCTAGCATTGGCCGCCGTCGCATTCGCGCTCCCAGCGCAGTCGCCGCACGCCGCCCCGATCGCCCGCGGCGGGGAACTGTTCGACAAGAACTGCACGGCTTGCCATGGAGCCCGCGCGCTCGGGGGACGCGCCCCCAATCTTACCCGCGGCGACTGGAAATCAGGCGGCAGCGACGAGGCCATTTTGCGCAATATCGTCAAAGGTATCGCCGGGACACAAATGCCCGCCTTCCCCATGCCCGACGAAGACGCTAAAGCCATCGTTGCCTATTTGCGTTCTCTCGAGGGCGCCAAGGCGGAAGCGGCCTTCACCGGTAACTCCCAAGCTGGCGCGGCGATCTTCTTTGGCCAGGGCCGATGCGGCAACTGCCACATGGTACAAGGCCGCGGTGGACGGCTAGGCCCGGACCTGACGACGATCGCGCAGGAACGGCGTCAGGACGACCTGCGAACCTCGCTCGCTAAGCCCAGCGAAAAGCTCCGCCAAGGCTTCCGCACCGTCGTCGTCACGCTTGCGAGCGG
>CANNLB010000149.1 GCA_947505565.1 Acidobacteriota bacterium
GGGATTCGAGGCCGACGACGTCATCGGCACCCTCGCCAAGCGCGCCCAAGCCGCCGGGCTCGAAGTCATCATCGTTTCTTCCGATAAGGACATGCTCCAACTCGTCGGTCCGGGCATCTCGATGCTCAACCCGGCCAAAGACGACACCTTATACGACCGGGATCTGGTGAAAGAATTTATGGGAGTCTGGCCCGAACAGGTGGCGGACTTGTTGGCGCTGAAGGGCGACGCCGTCGACAACATCCCCGGTGCCCCTGGCATTGGGGAAAAGGGGGCGGTGTCGTTACTGGCCGAGTATGGGACCCTCGACGCCCTACTCGCCGCCGGGCCGAGCCTGACCAAGAAAACCTACCGGGAGGCGCTGACGACCCATCGGGAACAGGTCGAGTTGTCCAAGCGGCTAGCCACCATCCACTGCGAAGTGCCCCTCGATATCTCGCTCCAGGCGCTCGAGCTCGCCGAACCGGACCGTCCTGCGCTAGAGGCCTTCTATCGCGAAATGGAATTTTTCACTTTCCTGCGCGATCTCGGCCCCGCCCGCGAGCAGGTAACCGAGGACTACGCACCCATCACAGCGGAAGAGTTACCCGGTTGGGTGGGGGATGCCCCGGTCGGCCTCGCCCTGTTCAACGGCCAACTCGCCGTCGCCCGCGCCGCGGGCCAAGCACGCACCTGCCCTGATCTAGCGTTCCTTCACTCCGCCACGCCAAAGATCGTCCACGACATCAAGGCCATCTATGCCGCCAATCCAGAGGCAAAGGGTCTCACCCGCGACCTGATGTTGGAAGCCTTCCTGCTCACCGCCGACTCCGGCAATTCGGCCTTCGATTCGCTCTGCGAAATTCATCTGCAGCAGAAACCCGGGGCACGCGCCGATCAACGGGCCGACCTTACGCTGCGCTTGGCCGAGAAACTGGCGCCGGAACTCGACAAGATCAACGCCCGCGAAATCTACGAGTCGATCGACCTCCCCCTGGCGCCGGTGCTTGCCGCGATGGAACGTCTCGGCGTACTGATCGAACCGAACCAACTCGCCGTCATGTCCGGAAAAATGGAGACCGCCATCCAGGCGCTGACCAAGGAAATTCACGGCCTCGCGGGTCGCGAGTTCAACATCAACTCGCCTCAACAACTGGGCAAAATTCTCTTCGAAGACTTGAACCTGCCCGCGCCCTCTAAAGGCGGGAAGAAGCAGATTTCAACCGCCGCCGATGTGCTCGAAAACTTAGCCCATCCCATCGCCGCCCAGGTTCTTGAATACCGTGGCCTCGTTAAATTGAAGGGCACCTACGTCGACGCCTTGCCGGCGCTGATCCACCCGGAAAACGGCCGCGTACACACGACGTTTCAGCAGACCGGGGCCGCCACCGGGCGCCTCTCCAGTTCGAACCCGAACCTGCAGAACATCCCCGTTCGGACCGAGCTCGGACGAGAGATCCGCGCCGCCTTCGTTCCGCCTCCCGGCTGGAAACTCGTCGTCGCCGATTACTCGCAAATCGAACTCCGGCTGCTGGCTCACATGTCCGGCGACGCAGTACTCACCGACGCCTTCCAAAACGGCGAAGACATTCACACCCGCACCGCCTCCGAGGTCTTCGGTGTGAACGCGGCCTTCGTCACCCCGGAGATGCGCCGCGGCGCCAAGGCCGTCAATTTCGGAATCGTTTATGGCCAGACGTCCTTCGGCCTCGCATCCGCTTTAGGAATCCCGAAGCACGAAGCCGAAAAGTACATCAAAGCCTACTTCGCCCGCTACTCTGGCGTGAAAACGTTTATCGAAGCAACCATCGCCGAAGTCCGCGCCAAAGGCTACGCCGAGACGCTTTTCGGCCGTCGTCGACCGATTCCCGACATGGACAGCCGCAACCCCAACGCGCGTTCGTTCGCCGAACGAACCGCGGTGAATACGCCGTTGCAAGGCTCGGCCGCCGACCTGATCAAGCTCGCCATGATCAGGATTCAAGCCCTGCTCGCCGAGCAGAAATTCGCGTCCCGGATGATTCTTCAGGTCCACGACGAACTCGTCTTCGAAGCGCCCCCTGACGAAGTGGAAACGCTGCAACGCATGGTGAAGCACGAGATGGAATCGGCGCGGCAATTCGCGGTGCCGCTTGTCGTCGACACCGGAGTAGGGGACAATTGGCGCGATGCGAAATAGTTGGCTAATTGCCCTCGTCCTCCTCTCCGCTTGTGGCCCCGCCAAGGTCGCCGAGAAGCCGAAAGAGCCCGTCCGCGCGCCGGATGAGTTCAAAGCGAAGTTTGAAACGTCGAAAGGCAACTTCACCGTTACGGTCAACCGCACTTGGGCCCCGATCGGCGCGGATCGTTTTTATGAGCTCGTCCAAGAAAAGTTTTTCGACGACCAGAAGTTCTTCCGCGTAGTGCGCGGCTTCGTCGTCCAATGGGGCATCCATAAAGAGCCGAAAACGAACCGGCTCTGGTCCTCACGCGACATCGTCGACGACCCGGTGAAAGAGAAAAACATGCGTGGCTCCCTAACCTTCGCGACCCGCGGCCCGAACACCCGGTCGACACAGCTTTTTTTCAACCTCCGGGACAATACCTCGCTCGACAGCCAAGGTTTCGCGCCCATCGGGAAGGTAACCGAAGGTCTTGAAGTGCTCGACCAGCTCAACTTCGTTTACGGCGACATCGCCCCGCTCGGCCCCGGTCCGGACCCACGCCTGGCGCAGCAGGAAGGCAACGCGTACTTTGACCGAACGTGGCCCCGGCTCGATTCCATCACGCGCATCACCATCGTTCCGTAGCCCTGATAGGATAAGCGCATGGAACGTCGCGATTTTCTGAATGCAACCGCTGCCGCCTTTGGCACCTCCGTCACCGCGCTAGCCGATGCCCCCATGCCCATGGCGACCCTGGGCAAGTCTGGCCTCCGCGTCTCTCGCTTCACGCTCGGCGGCTACCACATGGCCGTCAAGGGCGAAGAGGAAGGGATCAAAATCATCCGCCGCGCGATCGACCTCGGGGTCGTGATGTTCGACAGCGCGGCCAAGTATCACAACGGCAAGTCCGATGAGGTCTATGGCAAAGCCCTCACTGGCGGCCTTCGCAAGAAGATTCTGCTGATGTCGAAGGCGGAACTGCGCGATAAGAAATCCGCCATGGCGCAGCTCGAAACGACGCTGAAGCGCATGAACACCGACTATCTCGACCTGTGGTGCTGCCACGAAGTCGCGCGCTTGGACGAGGTAGAAAAAATCTTCGGCCCCGGCGGTTCGCTCGAAGCGTTTGTCGAGGCGAAGAAAAAGGGCATGGTCCGGCATATCGGATTTACCGGCCACCACGACCCCGAAGTGCATCAAGCGCTGCTCAAGGGCTTCGACGGCTGGGAGACGGTGCAGCATCCGGTGAACCTGATCGACCCCCATTACCTCAGCTTCATCAAGGACGTGTTGCCGAAGGTCCGCGCCAAGGGCCTCGGCCTGCTCGCGATGAAGTCGAACGCGATCGGCGAGATTACTAAAGCGAAAATCGCGACGATTCCCGAGTGTCTCCGCTACACCCTCAGCCACGACGTCGATACCCTCGTTAGCGGCGTCGAAACCGTCCAACAACTCGAAGAAAACGTCCTGACCATCAAGACGTTTCAAAAAATGAGCCGCGACGAAGTCTCGACGCTTCTCTCCCGCACGGCCAAAGGCCCCATCGGCTCCAAAATCGAACGGTACAAGAAACCCGAGAAGACTGCGATCCTGAATCATCTCACCCCGCATCAAGATGGCGATCCGGCCTAGTAATCGCACAGTGAAAGGGCGATGAGACCTCTACTCGCCCTTCTCCCGGTTCTTCTGACTGCTCAGGAACCCGGCTTCGTCGTTCAAACACGTCTCGTCTTCGTGCCAACGACCGTCCAAAACACGCAAGGTCGGCCGATTGATGGCCTGACGGAAGCCAACTTCAAGATCCTCGACAATGGAATTTCCCAGCCCTTCTCGCTGGATACCTTCGGCACAGGGGTGGCGAGAGTAGCCCTGGTCGTCGCCGTCCAGACATCGGGCATCTCCGCCTCCGCGCTGGTCACAATTAGGCGGATTGGCGCGATGATCCAACCTGTCATCACCGGCGAGCGCGGCTGCGCCGGCCTGATCTCCTTCTCCGATTCCGTTGTCGTGCGCCAAACCTGCACGAAAGATCCAGACGTCCTTTCGAAGGCATTCGCGGCACTCTCCTCTCGTTCGCCAAAAGAGGGTCATTTGCTCGACGGCACCGCCGAGGCGATCAAACTCCTGGAAGCCCAGCCCAACGCCCGCCGCGTCCTTCTTTTGATTTCAGAAACCCGCGACCGCGGCAGCGAAGCCAAGCTCCCCGACGTCATCCGCCAAGCCCAAGCCGCCGGCGTCACCGTCTATTCGGCCACCTACTCCGCTTTTCGCACCGGCTTCTTCGCCAAGCCCGAGGACGTGCAGCAACCCCGCCAAACCCGGCCTTTGCCGATCCCCAGCGGCAAGCCCAATTGGGACCCGGTCGCGCAACCCATCCCCGCTAACACCTCGGCGCAATCGACCGACATCTTGGGCGGAATCGGCGAGTTGAAACGCCTTTCGATGGATAAGACCACCGAAAAGCTGGCCCAAGCCACGGGCGGGGCCGAATACCCCTTTACCAAGCTCGCCGGCCTCGAAAAGGCCATTCAAAGCCTCGGCGAAGAAATCCATTCGCAGTACGTGATAGGCTTCATCCCAAAGGAGCCGCAACCCGGCTACCATACCCTGACCGTTCAGGTGCAACCCGGAACCAACCTTCGCCTTCGCACCCGTCCTGGATACTGGGTTAACGCTACTCCCTAGGGGGGCTTCCATGGCCGAAATTGACGCCGCGATCACCACCCAGCTTGCGAATATTCAGAAAACAATCGGCCGGTCAATGGCCGCACTGGGCAAAACCTTAACCGCCACCGGCCTTGCCAAGCATACCGAATTGGTGGCCTTCGCCAAGAAAGAACTCGGCCTCGGCCACGGCGACGCGAACATGCTCGTGCTCCAGCTGCGCAAAGCGGAAGTTCCCCAACCCGACGATCCCCTCGATGCGATCTACGCCGGGCCCAAGGCTGCGCTCCGCCCGATCCACGAAAAGTTCCTCGCCGCCCTTGCGGCGTTCAGCCCGTTCGAGATCGCGCCAACGAAAGCCAACGTCAGCCTGCGCAAGAAAAAGCAGTTCGCACTGATCGGTCCGGCAACCAACTCGCCAGTCAAAATCGGCTTCAACATGCCGGCGCTGGATGCCGGCCCCCGACTCGAAGCCGCGCCGCCGGGCGGCATGTGCCCTTACCGCGTCAAAGGGGCCGCCACCGAACAAATCGACAAAAAGTTGTTAGATTGGGCCCGCCGAGGGTAGGATTCAGCCGGCTGATTACACTTATGGAGTATGAGCAAAGCGATTGCTCGCCGCCTCCGGCCTGCTAGCCGCTGAGGGCTCCTGGCCCGACGTGGTTGCGCTCAGCCCGAAAGAGAAGATCCACATCGTGCAGCGCGACAAGAAAAGTTTCCGGGGCGAAGTCGTCCGAGTAGACGCCGAACAGGTCACGCTGACCGTCGGCGGTCAAGCTACCTCCGTTGCGAAGGCAGACGTCGCTCGCATCAGTCGCTCAGCCGGGCGCACGCCCAACGCACTGCTCGGCGCGACCCTCGGCGTTGGTGCCTCCGCAATCGTCGGTGCCTCGCAAATCCACGCTCAAACCATTTACCGCGCCCCGTAAATTACCATGATCAAACTCTTTTCCCTCTCTCTCGTTCTGACGATCATCCTGCTAGCAGGTGACATACGCAAAGGCGGCTCCCTTGTTATGTCCGAATTTAATCCTACGCGTCCCGAGGCCGCACGTAAAAGTCGATCGCCTCTGCGGCGGGCAACCCCTTCGGCTCTTTACTCGCCTCCGGATGCGTCGTCCGATAACGCTCCAAAACCAACTTCTGCATCTTTTTCACTACCTCTGGATGCTTCCCCGCAACGTCGGTGAACTCACCCGGATCCCGCTTCCGGTCGTACAGTTTCACATACCGGCCCGGCGTCGGCTTGTCCGTCTCGTACCCGTCCGTCCGCTTCCGCTGCCCCGAGCAATGGATGAACTTCCACTCTCCGCTGCTCACAAAAACCTCCTCGTTTTCCAGATATTGACTGAAAACGTGCGTCCGCCCCGGCGCCTTCTTGCCTTCGAGAAACGGCCGCAAACTCTGCCCGTGCTGCCCCGGCAGCGCTCCAACGCCCATCATGTCAGTGATCGTCGCCGTCACATCGACATGCTCGGTCATCACCTCCACCACCGCCCCCTTCCGCGCCCGACCCGGGTAACGGATTATCAGCGGCACCCGCAGCGCCGGTTCATAGCCACAATGCTTCTCGAACCGCCCGTGCTGCCCTACGCAATAACCATGGTCGGCCAGGTAAACAACAAACGTGTCCTGCTCCAAATTCAGCCGCCGCAAGGCGTCCAAAACGTCGCCAATGTTCCGGTCGAGCATCGCCACCGAAGTGTAGTACGCCGCCTGAATCCCCTGCTTTTCCTCGACGCTCAAATCCCGGAAGATCAGCGGAATCTGCCCCGCGTCCTCCGGCCCCACCTTCGGTGCTGTGAACGTCGCCGCCGGAAACTGCGCCGCCATGTCGACGGGAAAGTCATAAGGCGAATGCGGCTCCGGAAAGCTCACCCAAAGCGCGAACGGGTCTTCTTTGTGATTCTCAAGCCAACCAACCGC
>CANNLB010000150.1 GCA_947505565.1 Acidobacteriota bacterium
CTGCCCGATCTCGCCGGGAAAATCCAGGTCGGTCTTTTTAACATCATGCAGGAAGGCGACATCCAGATTAAGGGCTACCCCGTTCGTCTCCCGCTCGATATCGTCCTCGTCTTCACCGCCAACCCTGATGACTACACGGCCCGCGGCAAAATCATCACCCCGCTCAAAGATCGCATCGGCAGTGAGATCCGCACCCATTACCCCCATACCCTCGAACACGGCATTGCCATCACTCAGCAGGAAGCTTGGACCAAACGAACCGGCGGCATCGCCGTCACGGTGCCCAAATTTATTCGCGAAGTTGTCGAAGCTATCGCTTTTATTGCCCGCGAGGACAAGAAGATCGACAAGCGCTCCGGGGTGTCCCAGCGCCTGCCCATCTCGGTGATGGAGTCCGTCGTTTCCAACGCCGAACACCGTGCTCTCGTTGCAATGGAAGTCGATACCGTCCCGCGGGTTGTGGACCTTTACGCGGCTCTGCCTTCGATGACTGGCAAAATCGAACTCGAGTACGAAGGCGAGTTGAAAGGCGGGGAAGCCGTCGCCCGGGAACTGATTAAGGCCGCCGTAGGCCGCGTCTTCACCCAGTATTTCGACGGCGTCAACGTCGGGATGATCGTCAAATACTTCGAGCGCGGTGGGGCACTCAAGCTCGACGAAGCTACCTCTTCAGCCGACATGATCGTTCAAATGATGCCCGTCGACGGCCTGTTCGAAAAGACCGCCGCCCTCGGCATCGGCGTCGGCGAGTCGGATGCGATGCGCGCCGCCGCCGCCGAGTTTGTGCTGGAAGGCCTCTACGCCCACCGCCGCATCAGCCGGAGCGAAGAGCTCGGTTTCATGGGAGAAGACCGCCGCGGACGCCAGGAAGAAAGCTCCGAGGACAACCCCCAGCCCCGTAACAAACGCCGCCAGCAGTTCAACTAATCTATGCGCTCCATACGGTATTCGAAATTCACCGAAGAGGATTACGGCCTCACCGCCGAGGACCTCATGAAGGCGCTCTCCGAGTTCTTCCTCCAGAGCGGCTTCGAGGATCAGTATGGAGCCCCGCCCCTCGACCTGCGCGAAGCCATTCGCCAAGCCCTGCTCAGCGGAGAGTTGGTCCCGTTGGAAGAACTCCAGAAACTGACCGAGGAGCAGTTCGACGACTTAGTCGATCGGCTCTTGGAGAAGTTGCAAACCGAAGGTTACGTCACGACGCCGCCCCAAGGTCCTGGTAAGGAAGGCGAACGGCAGGAGATCCAGGTCGAGGCCACCGATAAAGCCCTCGACTTCCTCGGCTATAAGACGCTGAAAGACCTCATGGGGTCGCTCGGCAAAGCCAGCTTCGGCGCCCACGATACCCGCGAGCTGTCGACCGGGGTGGAGACCAGCGGTTCTTCCAAGCTCTACGAATTCGGCGACACGATGAACCTCGACGTGAACACCACCCTGTTCCACGCGATGCAGCGCGAAGGCGTTAAGGTTCCGCTCGACCTCGAATACGAGGATCTCCATGTCCACCAGAGCGAGTACCAAAGCTCCTGCGCAACCGTTCTGATGCTCGATTGCTCCCACTCCATGATCCTCTACGGCGAGGACCGCTTCACCCCGGCCAAGCGAGTTGCCCTCGCCCTCGCCCATCTCATTAAAACCCAGTATCCAGGCGATTCTCTCCGTTGTGTTCTCTTCCATGACTCCGCCGAAGAACTTCGCATGCAGGATCTCGCCCGCGTCCAGGTCGGCCCGTACCACACCAATACGCGCGACGGTCTCATCCTGGCCCAAAAGCTTCTCCAGCAGGGAAAAAAGGACATGAAGCAGATCATCATGATCACCGACGGCAAGCCTTCGGCGATGACCCTCGATGACGGGCAGATCTACAAGAACCCCTTCGGCCTCGACCCGATGGTCATCGCAAAGACTCTCGAAGAAGTCAGCCGCTGCAAACGCCAGGGCATTATGATCAATACGTTCATGCTGGCCCAGGACTATAATCTGATTAGCTTCGTCAAGAAAATCTCTGAGCTGTGCAAAGGGAAGGCTTACTTCACGACGCCTTACACGCTGGGTCAGTACCTACTCATGGATTACATGACTCGGAAGAGCAAGATGGTTCATTAAGTTCCGATACTTGCGCAGCAGCTCATACAGGACGATTCCCCCGGCGGTAGCGACGTTCAGAGAGTGTTTCACCCCGAGCATGGGCAGACGGATATGCACGTCCGCCCGGTCCGATAGCGCCGATTGGATCCCGTCTACCTCGTGACCGAAGATCACGCAGACCGGGAAGCGGGGTTGCCAATCGAACAGGTCGATCGCCCGTGGCGTGGTCTCAATCGCGGCGATTTCGGTCTCCGGCGCCAGGCCCGCCAGTAGGTCGATCGACTCCGCCGCGTAGCGCCAAGGTACGGTGAATTCCGCGCCGAGTGCCGTCTTGGCGATCTGCTTGGGGTTCCTCTCCGGGGTAGACGCGATCCCGGCCAACAGGATCGCCTCAATCGCGGCGGCATCCCCCGTGCGGAAGAAGGAGCCGATGTTGTACATGCTCCGCACGTTATCGAGAAGGACCGTCACCGGTAGCCGAGTAATCGCCTCATAGGGGCGGGACAGATGGGTGGCGGAGAAAGGGAGCCGGTCCAAGTCGTTACTTCTTTAATAAGTCGCGGATTTCTGTCAGTAACTTTACATCGTCCGCTATCGCGGGGGCGGCGGCCGGGGCCGGCACTTCGACCTTCTTCATCGAATTCACCGCTTTCACCAATAAAAACACGCAGAAAGCCAGAAGGGCGAAGTTGATCAGCACCGTCACAAAGTTGCCGTAGGCGAACACCGGCGTGCCTGCCTTCTTCGCCTCGGCGAGCGTTGCGTACACCTTGCCGTCGAGCGGCATGAAGTGATTGGCGAAGTCGATCCCACCGGTTGCGGCAGTAATTACCGGCATCAGTAGATCACCGACGACGGAGTCTACTATTTTGCCAAATGCTCCGCCGATGATTACGCCGACGGCGAGATCCATCACGTTGCCTTTGTTAACGAAGTCTTCGAATTCTGAAATCATTCCCATTGTGTTCTATTCCTTGGTTTTGGCCGATCGGTTGAAGATCGAGAAGTGCGTGTATTCCCGAAATCCCAAGCGATCGTACAGCTTTCGCCCCGCGGGACTCGATTGTAACACTGATAAACTACAGCCGAAATGAGTTTCAGAATATGTGGCCGCGTGCCGCATTATTTTTTCTCCATACCCGCGGCCCTGGAAATGAGGCAGGGTGCCGACCGAGTAGAAGCCGGCAACGCCAGCGTTGGCGGTGACCATTGCGCAGGCGACTGGTTCTTCGACGCGATAAGCGAGGAAGCCATAGACGGGGCGGCGCCAGACGTCCGGATTGCCATAAATGCACTGGCAGAGCGGGAAGGAGACGCGGAAGATGATCGAGACTAGATGTGCGAAGACGAGCGCGTCCTGCGCGTTTTCGACGCAACGGATTGTCAGGTCCTGGGTCAGCGCGTGGCGCGGAGCGGGAAACGGTTCGGCGAGCATGCCGGGGGCGGATAGTTGAAAGGTGTAGCCGTAGTCGAACATGGCGGCGCGGTCGGGCGCGGCGGCGTACTGTTCGCAGAGCCAGAGTGAGGAACCGGTCTGCAACTGGTCGTAATGTGCGGTGACGGTCTTGAGGACCGTGGGCAGATGCGGAGTGGGGCCGGTGAGCGAGGAGATATTGAAGGCCGTCGAGTTATAGCCAGAATGGACCGCCAGCGCGCCGGGCAAGGCGACGGCGCTGCCGGCGTGCGCGTAGAAGCGCGACGCCAGCCGATGATTGGTTTCGATGAGAACGTGGGGCAGCGTACCCATGGGGGGCATTAGACTCACTGCAGGCTCAGCGGGTCGACGTCGATCACGAGCGAGGTGAGGCCCCACTTCTGTTCGAGGGCGTAGCGGCGGATGCTGTGGAGGAGTTCGTTGAGTTTTTTCCGGTCGCTGGCCTTGATCAGGATCTGGTAGCGGAACTCGGCTTTCAAGCGCGGGACGGGCGCTGGTGCCGGGCCCATCACCTTCATTCCTTCGGGTTCGGGCTTCAGGAGGCGTTCGAGTTCGGTACTCTTGCGCAGGGCGTCCTCCTGTTTCTCATCGCGGACCAGCAGGTTGGCCAGCGCCGCGAAGGGAGGGTACTTCATGCTCCGACGGAACAGGATTTCCTTTTCGTAGAAGGCCGGATAATCCTGGACCGCGGCGAGGCGGATGGCGTAGTGTTCCGGGTTGATGGTTTGTAGTATGACGCGTCCCGGCAGATCGCCGCGACCGGCTCGGCCCGACGCTTGGGTCAGCAATTGAAAGGTCCGTTCGGCGGCGCGGAAATCGGGGACGCCGAGGCCGATGTCGGCGTTGACGAGACCGACCAACGTGACGTTCGGGATGTCGTGGCCTTTGGCGATCATCTGGGTACCGACGAGGATATCGTAGTTTTTTTCGCGGAAGCCTGTGAGGATGGTTTCAAAGTGCCGCTTGGTGGTGATGGTGTCGCGGTCCATGCGGGCGATGCGGGCGCCGGGCAGGGCTTTGTGGAGTTCGTCCTCGACCTTTTCGGCACCGGTGCCCATGAAGTTCAGGTAGTCGCTATCGCATTTGGGGCAGCGGTCGGGGATTTTGGCGGCGTGGCTGCAGTAGTGGCAGAGGAGGCGGCGGTCGCGCTTGTGATAGGTGAGGGTGACGGCGCAGTTGGGGCACTCGATACGCTCGCCGCAGCCCCGGCAGGTGACGAAGGCGGAGAAGCCCCGGCGATTGAGCAGGAGCATGGACTGTTCGCCGGCGTCGAGGCGTTCGCGGAGGGCGTCGAGCAGTTGGCGGGAGAAGGGGTTTTGGGTGCGGGTTTCGAGGAACTCCTGGCGCATGTCGACGATGTCGACGATGGGCATGGGCCGGTGGGCGACGCGTTCGGGGAGTTCGATGAGCTTGTACTTTTCGCGCTGGACGTTGTAGCGGGTTTCGAGCGAGGGGGTGGCTGAGCCGAGCACGACGGTAGCGCCGGCTTGGGAGGCGCGGACGACGGCGACGTCGCGGCCGTGGTAGCGGGGGGCTTCCTGCTGCTTATAGCTTCCGTCGTGTTCCTCGTCGACGAGGAGCAGGCCGAGGTTTTTCATGGGGGCGAAGACGCCGGAGCGGGTGGCGACGACGACGGTCGCTTCGCCTTGGCGGATGCGCCGCCACTGCTCGGCGCGTTCGGAATCGGAGAAGGCGGAATGGAGGATGGCGACGCGGTCGCCGAAGCGGGTGAAGAATTGGCCGGCGACGGCGGGAGTGAGGGCGATTTCCGGGACGAGTAACAGGGCGCTGCGGCCCTGGGTCAGGACGTGCTCGATCGAGTTGAGATAGACCTCGGTCTTGCCGGAGCCGGTGACGCCTTGGAGGAGGAAGGCTTCAAAGAGGCGGGCGTCGAGGGAGGCCTTGATCTGGTCGAAGGCGGATTGCTGATGGGGGTTAAGGTTGTGTGGGGGGCGTTCGGAAGCGGTGAGCGCAAGCGGTGCGTGGCGAATGCCGAGGAGTTGGCGGCGGGCGAGGGCGCGCGCGGTTTGGCCCGCGTTTTTGAGGGTTTTGTCGAGTTCGGAGAGCTGGTGTTCGCCGGGATGGAGTTCGAGGAAGGCAAGGAGCTCGCGTTCTGCCTTGGGGAGCTTGAGCCCTTCGGGGCGGATGGTGAAGCGGACGCGGAGCTGCTCGGCGGGCGCGCGGAGGGGGTCTTTGGTGGAGATATCTTCTTCGACGGTGATCCAGCCTTTCTTTTCCAGCGAAGTTAGGGCGGACTTCGCGGCGGGGAGTTTCTTGAGTAAGTGGGCAGCGGAGAGGCTGCGGCGTTCGAGGAGGCGGAGAAGTTGGATGGCGGGTTCTTCGTCCTCGGTTTGGAAGAGGAGTTGGCGAAGGACGTCGCGGCCGGTGTCGGTGAGGGTATAGAGCTTGGAGCGGGAGGTTTCGGCGGTCGTCGGGGCCATGGACCGGAGGACTTCGCCGAGGGGAGCGCAGTAGTAATGGGCGATCCACTTGGCGAGTTGGAGGAGCCCCGCGTCGAGGACGGGCACTTCGTCGAGGAGCTTTTCGACCCGTTTGACGGCGTAGGAAGGGGCGAGGTCGTGGGTGAGGAGGATGACCCCGGTGAGCTTGCGGCTGCCGAAGGGGACGACGACGCGAGCGCCGGGGAGGGCGCGATGGCGCAAGGACTCTGGAAGCTCGTAGGTGAAGAGCTGGTCGACCGGGACCGGGAGACTTAGGTCACAGTAGCGCACGGAAAAAGGGGGCGAGGGCGGGGTAGAGGGCTTGGTAGCGGGCGTGTTTGGCGGAATAGAAAGCCTGGTTATGGGGGGTGAGGCGGTCGACTTCGCGGACCGTGGCACGGCAAGCTTCCGGGACGGAGGCGAAGTGGCCGGAGCCGGTCATGGCGAGCAGAGCCGCGCCGTAGGCGGAGCCTTCCTGGGTGGCCAGAAGCGAGACGGGCTTGGCCAGGATATCGGCGAAAAGCTGCGACCAGAAGGGGCTTTTGGCTCCGCCGCCGGAGAGGCGGACGTCGGTGATGGGCACGTTGAGGCCGGCGATGATATCGAGGCAGTCGCGCTGGGAGTAGCAGACGCCTTCGAGGACGGAGCGGAAGAGATCGGCGCGGGTGTGGGCGGCGGTGAGGCCGATCCAGGAAGCGCGGACGGCGGCGTCGAGGTGGGGTGTGCGCTCTCCCATCAGATAGGGG